>WGEM01000314.1 GCA_015492755.1 Gemmatimonadota bacterium
CAGATGTGTATAAGAGACAGCTCCCGCTCTGGGATCCCCGGCCGAGTTCGGCCGGGGATTTTTTTCTTGCCGGATCCCCTTTCCCGATGCATCGTCGGCGCGAGTCTCCTGCGGACCGCGTGGGAGTCCCGCCCACGCAAGGAGACCACCATGCGCCCCCTCGCCATCGCCCTCGTCACCGGGGGCCTTATGGCCGCCCACGCACCCGCCGTCCAGGCTCAGGCGGCGTCTGCACTCCGGATGGAACCGGCATCCGGCGTCACGCCACCGGCCCACCGTGCGGATGCGCCCGCAGTGGAACCCGCGCCCAGGTTCGCCACCATCACAGCGGCGTGCACCCCCGCCAACAACCCGCAGGTCCGGCCGCCCCGCATCGAGATGAGCCGGGCAGATCACGTGGAGTGGCGCGAGCCCAGCGGCCGCGCCGTGGAGTGGGTGATCTCTCCGAAGGACCCGGAGGACTGGCCGTTCGCTCACGACAGCTACACGGGGACGCGGGACGGCCCGGCGGTGACGCCGCAGCCGAGGGCCGATGCGGTGGCGGACCATCCCTATGCGTACGAGGTGACCATCACCTGCGCCGACGGGTCCACTCAGGTCATCGATCCTGATATCGTCATCGGCGAGGCCGTGCCGCGCCCAACCCACAACCGATGACGTCTCTGTGCTGCACGTGCGCGGTCCGCTCTCTTACTCGAACGGGCTCCTACCGGCCACTGAGGGTCTCGGCCCGCCGGGCGACGGCGTCGGCTTCGGCGACGCGCCCCGCCTGCTCCAGGAAGAGGGCGTACTGCGCCAGCGGCTGAGCCAGCCGCGGGTGGTCGGGCCCGTACGCGCCTTCCAGGATGTGGATGGCGCTGCGGTAGTGGGCGTCGGCCTCCGCCGCCCTCCCCTGATCGCGGTACACGTTGGCGAGACCCACCAGCGTGGTGGCCAGGCTGGGGTTGTCCGGCGCCAGCGTCCGGGCCTTCAAAGTGAGGGCGTCCCGGAAGAGCGCCTCGGCCACGTCCAGCTCCCCCAGGCGCCAGTGCACCTCCGCCAGGTTGTTGCGGACCTGCGCCAGGCGCGGGTGTTCCGGGTCCAGTGCGGCCACCCAGATGGCCTCGGCCCGGCGGTACGCGTCGCGGGCCTCGGCGAACCGGTCCTGGTAATAGTACGCGGCGCCCAGATTGTTGAGCCCGCCGGCCAGATCGGGATGGTCCGCACCCAGCGTCCGCTCCCGGATGCGCGTCGCCCTGGTGAAGTGCTGCTCCGCTCGCAGGTAGTCTCCGCGGAAGAGCGCCAGCGCCCCCAGATCGGAGACCACGGTGGCCAGCTCCGGATGGTCGAGACCCCGGTGCCGGTCCTCGACCTCCAGTGCCCGCGTCAGGAGGGGCTCAGCCTCGTCCAGACGCCCCGCGGCGAGATGGACCCCCCCCAGCGCCAGGGCGGTGTGGCCGGTGGCGTCCGCCTGCGCTCCGAGGGCGTCCTCACGGAGCGCCAGCGCGCGCTCCAGCGTGGCCCGCGCCTGGGGAAGCTCCCCCCGCATCCGCTGGGTGATGCCCAGCTCGTGGAGGTGCTCCGCCAGCTGCGTGGATCCGGGGGGAAGCGCCTCCTCGTCCAGCGTCACCGCGCGGGCCAGCATCCGGGAGGCGTCGTCCAGGAGTCCGACACGCCGGTAGACCCCCCCGATGGTGCCCATCATCCGCGCCTGCAGGACCGGCTGCCCGGCGAGCTCCAGCTCCACTCTCCTGGCGCCGCGGTCCAGGATCTCCCGGGCGGTGACGCTCCCTCCTCGCGCTTCGCCCGGGTCGCTCAGGGCGAAGATGCTGCTGAGAAAGTCGGCCACCGTGCGCGCCGCCGCCGCTTCCTCCCGCGCACGCGCCTCCGCCGCCACGGCCGCCGCCTCGGCGCGCCGCGCCTGCACCAGGCCCGCGGTGGTGCCTACGGCGCCCACCACCAGCACCCCGACGGCGGCGGCGGCGAAGGCGGACGCCGCCCGGTGCCGCCGCGCCAGCTTCCCCAGGCGGTAGCCCACCGTGGGGGGACGCGCCGCAACGGGATCGCCGTCCAGGTACCTGCGGAGGTCCAACCGGAGCCCGTTCACCGTCTCGTAGCGCCGGTTCCGATCCTTCTCCAGCGCGTGCAGCACGATCCACCGGAGGTCCCCCTCCACTTCGCGCTCCAGCGCCTGCGGGGTGGTCCCGCGGTCCCGCGCCACCTGCGCGCGCCGTCGCTCGTCGAGGGCGCCGAGCCGTGCGCCCGGAGGTGGATGCGGGCTTCCGGTCACCACCAGCTCGGCCAGGAACCGCGCCACACCCGTCTCGGCGGGATCCAGCGGCACCACCCCCGCCAGGAGTTCGTAAAGGATGACGCCGAGGGCGTACACGTCCGTCCGCGTGTCCACGTCCAGCGCGCTCCCGTCGGCCTGCTCCGGGCTCATGTAGGCCAGAGTTCCCGGCGTCTGGTTCAGGGTGGTGTTTGCCAGCGACGCTGGAGCCGTCACGCCGGTGGCCTTCGCCAGGCCGAAGTCGATGATCTTGGGGAGCGGCCGGCGGTCCTGTTCCGTCACCAGCACGTTGGTGGGTTTCAGGTCCCGGTGGATCACGCCCTTGTGATGCGCGTGCTGCACCGCGTCGCAGAGCTGGACGACGAGTTCGAGGCGCTCGCGCACCGTGAGCCGGAACCGGTCGCAGTAGCGGTCGATCCTGAGCCCGCGCACCAGTTCCATCACCACGAAGGGCCGACCACCTTCCGAGACGCCCGCGTCCAGGATCCGGGTGATCCCCGGATGATCCATGTGGGCCAGCGCCTGGCGCTCCGCCTCGAAGCGCCTCAGAAGCTCGGCGCCGTCCACGTCGGCCCGGACCATCTTGAGCGCCACGGCCCGCGGGACCGGGTCGCGCTGCTCCGCCCGGTAGACCACCCCCATACCCCCGGAACCCAGAACCTCCACGATGCGGTACGGGCCCACCCGCTCCGGGTGGCTCGCCGGCACCGGATCCGGGCCCCGATGAGGATCGGGAGGGAAGGGGGCATGAAGATCCATGCGCCAACATGGGCGCCCACGGGGTGGGACGCGAGGAAAAAAGTCGCCGGCGTAGGGCGCCTGCCTGCCCCTCCCGTCGAGTCGACGGAGTCGTCAGGGGCGCGGCTGTGCGCCCAACCAGCCCGGAGGGAGTCCGTCCACGCGGACGTAGAGATACGGTCCGAACCGGCCCAGCACCGCCAGCTCGGCGCCGGCGGGGAGGTGCGCCATCACCGGCGCGCCGGGGGCCGGCTCGTGGAGTACCGCGGCGGGCGCGTGCGCCACCTGCGCCTCCACGGGGCGGTCGGCGGGCTCGGTGAGACGCGCCGCCACGTAGCCGGGCGTCCCGTCCGGGAGGCGGACCCGATAGAAATCCCCCGACGCCCCCAGGACCCGCAGCGGCGTGTAGCGGGGAAGCTCCGCCAGCACCGAGCCCCGGAGCGTGGGTCCCCTCCGGAGGCGGATGCCGTCGTCCACCACCCGTACCCAGCGCCCCAGCTCCGTGGGGTCGGCGGTGGTCTCGGGGATGCGGCTGGGTGCCGGCGCCAGGAACGGGTAGGGATCCACCGGGCCTTCGCCACGCCGGTAGAGACCGAAGTGCAGGTGGGGCGGAGTGGTGCGGGCGTTGCCCGTGTTGCCCACGAAGCCCACGGTGTCGCCCTTCTGCACGCGCTGGCCGTTCCGGACGGACTGCCGGTCCAGGTGCGCGTAATAGAGGCTGGCATTCCGCATGGGATCGCGGATCCACACCACCCGTCCGCCGATGGGGGTGGTGCGCACGCGGGTGGCGATCCCGTCCGCCGCCGCCAGCACCGGCGTGCCCCGGGGGGCGAAGATGTCCACGCCGTGGTGTCGCCTCCGGCCGCCGTCGCGGGGCGCACCGAAGCGGCTCTGGATGGCCCGCACGCCCCGACCTTCCACCGGAAACGCCAGTTGGGGCTCGAGACGCAGCGTCACCGTGTAGGTCCCACCGCGCAGGAGCTCAGGCTGGATGCGGAGAATGAAGTCGCCGTCCCTCCACGCCTCGTAGGTGAAGGAGCCCGGAAGTGAGTCGGAGGAGACCACCGGGCGGAGCGGGTCATCCTCGTTCGCCGGCACCCGGAATAGATCCACGAACAGTCGCGTCCCGTCCAGGGACCGGAGCTCCACCTCCACGATGAGGCGGCGCCCGCCCTCCAGCCGGAAGCGGTAGCCAGCTGCGCCGGGCTCTTCGGGTGCCAGGAACCCCTCCTCGCGGAAGGGGAGCGTGACCTCCAGCGGCTCCGTCACCGCCGCCTGCGCGGCCCGGAGCCAGTCCCGCGCCAGCGTCGACTCCGCCAATCCAGCCGCGGCCAGCGCGGCGGCGTACTCCTCGTGGGGCGTGTCCGCGCGGAACCGGTCGTCGAGCTGCTCCACCTGTTCGCACGCCGCGAGTCCGGACGCCAGGAGGAGGGCGGCGAGGGGGGCGGGTCGCGCCGCTGGGGTTCGCGCGGGAC
>WGEM01000315.1 GCA_015492755.1 Gemmatimonadota bacterium
ACGCCGAAGGGTCCTTCCGCCGAGATCCCCAGGGCCTCGCGCACCCAGCGCAGCCCGGACACCTTCAGGAGGAAGCCCAGCTCGTTCTCGTTGGCGCCCTGGAAGACGGGCGTCTTGGCCTCGAAGCCCAGCACACGCGCCGCCCAACCCAGGTGGGTCTCCAGGATCTGCCCCACGTTCATGCGAGACGGCACGCCCAGGGGATTCAGAACGATCTCCACCGGCGTTCCGTCGGGGAGGAAGGGCATGTCCTCTTCCGGCGCGATCCTGGCGATGATGCCCTTGTTCCCGTGGCGCCCCGCCATCTTGTCGCCCACCGAGATCTTCCGCTTCTCGGCGATGTAGACCTTCACCAGCTGGATCACACCCGGCGGGAGTTCGTCCGGCTGGAAGACCTTGTCGATCTGCTCCTCGGTGCGGTCCTTCACCCGCTGGATGCGGCGCTGCGCCTCGTCCACCACGCGGCGGATGCGCTCGCTGGCCTCCTTGTTCTGCACCTTGAGCGTGCTGAGATCGATCTTGGAGAAGTCCAGCCCCTCGATGATCTCCTTGGTGAGCTTGGTGCCCTCTTCCAGCACCGGGTCCACGGTGCCCTTCTTGAGCATGAGCGTCACCGTCTGCCGCTGCAGCAAGGAGCGCAACTCCTCGTCCCGCGCCTCGGAGATGCGACGGATCTCCTCACGCTCCATGGCCCGCAGCTCACCGATCTTCGCGCCATGCTCCTTTTCCAGGAGCGGGTCGTCGATGCGACGCGAGAAGATCTTCACGTCGATGACGGTTCCGCTCATGCCCGGAGGCACACGGAGCGACGAGTCCTTCACGTCCTTCGCCTTCTCACCGAAGATGGCCGTGAGGAGTTTTTCCTCGGGGGAGAGTTCCGTCTCGCCCTTCGGCGTGATCTTGCCGCAGAGGATGTCACCCGACTTCACCCGCGCGCCGATGCGGACGATGCCGCGCTCGTCCAGGTCCACCAGGCTCTCTTCCGCCACATTCGGGATCTCGCGGGTGATCTCCTCCATCCCGCGCTTGGTGTCCCGGACGTGAAGCTCCAGCTCCTGGATGTGGATGGAGGTGAAGACGTCGTCCTTCACCAGCTTCTCGCTGATGACGATGGCGTCCTCGAAGTTGGAGCCGTACCAGGGCATGAACGCCACCAGCACATTCTTGCCCAGCGCCAGCTCACCCTGGTCGGTGCTGGGTCCGTCGGCGATGATGTCGCCCGGCTCCACCACCTCGCCCACCTTCACCAGCGGCCGCTGGTTGATGGCGGTGTCCTGGTTGGTGCGCCAGAACTTCTTGAGGCGATAGCGGTCGTACTGGGCCAGCTTCGCCAGCGGCTGATCGCCCTTGCCGGGCTGCACCGAACCGGTGTCCACTACGATCTCGTCGGCGGTGACGTGGACCACCGTGCCGCCCCGGCGGGCGGTGATGACCGCGCCGGAGTCCGACGCCACCTTGGCTTCCAGGCCGGTGCCCACCAGCGGTGCGTCCGTGTAGAGGAGCGGGACCGCCTGGCGCTGCATGTTGGAGCCCATGAGCGCACGGTTGGCGTCGTCGTGCTCCAGGAAGGGGATGAGCGCGGCCGCCACCGACACCAGCTGGTCCGGCGCCACGTCCATGTAGTCAATCTGCTCGGGCCGCAGGAGCGGGAAGTCGCCACGCTCACGGCACAGCACCAGATCGTTCTTGAAGTAACCCTTCTCGTCGAGGGGGGCGTTGGCCTGCGCGATGCGGGCCTCCTCCTCCTCATTGGCCGAGAGCCATTCGATGCGGTTGGTGACGCGCCCGTCCTTCACCACCCGGTACGGCGTCTCCACGAAGCCCAGATCGTTGATGCGGGCGTACGTGGTGAGGGAGGTGATGAGCCCGATGTTGGGACCCTCAGGCGTCTCGATGGGGCACATCCGTCCGTAGTGCGAATAGTGCACGTCCCGGACCTCGAACCCGGCGCGCTCGCGGGTCAGACCGCCCGGTCCCAGGGCGGAGAGACGGCGCTTGTGCGTCATCTCCGCCAGCGGGTTGGTCTGATCCATGAACTGACTGAGCTGCGACGAACCGAAGAAGGCCTGGATGACGGCGGAGACCGTCCGCGCATTCACCAGGTCGTCGATGTTGATCTTCTCCGGGTCGGTGCTGATGGACATGCGCTCCTTCACCAGGCGCGCCATCCGGCTGAGCCCCACGCTGAACTGGTTGGCGATGAGCTCGCCCACCGTACGCACGCGGCGGTTGCCCAGGTGGTCGATGTCGTCGGTGTATCCCCGCCCCTCGTTCAGCTCGATGAGGTGACGGACGATGGCGACGAAGTCCTCCTTGGTGAGCACCGTCTGATTCGCCGGCACGTTCAGCCCGAGGCGGCTGTTGATCTTGTAGCGGCCCACCCGGCCCAGATCGTAGCGCTTCGGATTGAAGAACACCCGCTCCAGCGCCTCGCGTGCGGTCTCGATGTTGGGCGCCTCACCGGGCCGCAGGAGGGAGTAGATGGCGTGGAGCGCCTCCTCCTCCGAATCGGTGGGGTCCTTCTTGATGGTGTTCTTGATGAGGGGGCTGTCGCCGCGCGGCGTGTCCCGATCAGAGGTGTAGATCTTGATCTTCTTGGGCGAGAGCCGCTGGAGGATCTCCAGGACCTCCCCCTCGATCTCCTCACCGTTCTCGATGAGGATCTCACCGGTTTCGGGATCGACGAACTCCTCCGCCGCCACCTTCCCTTCCAGCTCCTCCAGCGCCACCGCGTTCTTCCCGGTGAGCTTCACCTCTTCCACATCGTAGAAGAGGCGGAAGATCTCGGCGTCGGTGCCGTAGCCCAGCGCCCGCAGGAGTGCCGTGGCGGGGAACTTCTTCTTCTTGTCGATGTGCACGTAGCACACATCGTTGATGTCCAGGGTGAACTCCACCCAGGAGCCCCGGAACGGGATGATCCGCGCGCTGTAGAGCTTGGTCCCGTTGGGGTGGATGTTCTCCTCGAAGACCACGCCCGGCGAACGGTGCAGCTGGCTCACCACCACGCGCTCGGCGCCGTTGATGATGAAGGTTCCCAGCTCCGTCAGAAGGGGGAGGTCGCCCAGATAGACCTCCTTCTCGATGATGTCGGCTGGCCTGCGCTCCTCGGGCGGCGTCTTCTTCTTCCGCTTCTTCTTGCCCTTCGCCTCGCGCTCCTCCTCCGGGATGTCCCAGACGATGAGACGGAGCGTCGCCTTGAGCGGGGCGGCGTACGTCATGTCCCGCTCGATGCATTCCTCCACCGAGTACTTGGGCTCACCCAGCGAGGCGCTCACGAACTCGAGCGTGAAGAACTCGTTCACGTCCGAGATGGGGAAGATTTCCGAGAAGACCCGCTCCAGGCCGAAGTCCCACTGGTCCTGGCCCTCGGCGGGCGTCTCGATGAGCTTCTCGAACGAGCGCAGCTGCACGTCGAGAAGGTTGGGCATCGGCATCGGCGACTGGAGCTTCGCGAAGCTCAGAATCGGCCGGTTGTCTTTACGCAGTTCCAACGTTCGTCCCCCTCAGAGAGGCGCTTGAAGCACTACGGATACACGGCGCGGAGGCACGGCGGTGCCTCCACCCGTGGGTGTTGAGAGAACAAGTGCACGGATCCCCGGGGTGTGGACACACCTCCGTGAGGTGCGTCCACACCGGGGACCCACGCCGTTCCCATCGTGTCGCGCCAGGTCGAGTCCATTCCTCCCGGACCCGAATCCGACGTCGTGCCGCCCAAGTGACGGCCCTGAGAAGCCAGGGCTCCGGCTACTTGAGGGCGACGGTGGCGCCGACTTCCTCGAGCTTGGCCTTCATCTGTTCGGCCTCCTCCTTGGTCACGCCCTCCTTCACGGTGTTGGGCGCGCCGTCCACCAGCTCCTTGGCCTCCTTGAGACCCAGCCCGGTGAGCTCGCGCACCACCTTGATGACCTGGATCTTCTTGTCGCCCACGCCCTCGAGGACGACGTCGAACTCGTCCTTCTCCTCGGCGGCGCCGGCGTCGGCACCCGGGGCGCCTGCGCCGGGCATGGCCACGGGCGCGGCCACCGCTGCGGTGACGTTGAACTTCTCCTTGAAGGCCTCAACGAACTCGGAGAGCTCGAGGACGGTCATGTTGCCAATCGCTTCGAGCAACTCTTCGTGATTCGTCGCCATGGTTCCTGATTCCTCCTGGTGATCCCGGCCTCTCGCCGGCGAGTGGGTTGACCCTCGTTGTTGACCTCAACCAGCCGCTTCGCGCTCGGTCTTGAGCGCGTCGAGTAGGCCGGCCATCTCCTGAAGCTTCCCTTCCAGCGCCCCCGCCAGCGCGGCCATGGGCGCCTCGAGCACGCCGACGAGCTGCGCCAGGAGCACCTCCCTGGGCGGCAGCTTGGCCAGCGCGTCCACCTGCTCTGGCTGGAGAACCTTCTTGTCCAGAATCCCGAGCTTGAAGGTGGGCTTCTTATCGTGTTCTCTGGCGAACTCGCTCAGCGCCTTCGCCGTCGCCACCGCGTCTTCGTAGCCGAAGACCATTCCGGTGGGCCCTTCCAGGCTCTCCGAAATGTCGGGCAGATCCGTCTCCTCCAGGGCACGCTTGGCGAGGCGGTTCTTCACCACCACGTACTCGGCGCCGGTGTCGCGCAACGCCCGGCGCAGGCGTGTCATGGACTTGACGTTCAGCCCTGTGAAATCGGTGAGGTAGACGACGGGCGCCCGATTCAGTCGCTCGCGCAGCTCCTGCACGAAGCTCTCTTTCGTCGCGCGATCCATCACGCCCCCCGTCGGAACAGGTTCGGGTCGATGGAGACGCCCGGGCCCATGGTGGTGGACACCGTGACGCTCTTCAGATACGTGCCCTTCGCAGCCGAGGGCTTGGCCCGGACGATCTGGTCCATGAAGGCGTCGAGATTCTCCTTCAGCTGGTCCTCGGAGAACGACACCCGACCGATGGGCGCGTGCACGTTTCCGGTCTTGTCCACCTTGAACTCGATCTTCCCGGCCTTGATTTCTTTCACCGCGCGGCCCACGTCGAAGGTGACCGTCCCGGCCTTGGGCGTGGGCATGAGCCCGCGGGGACCGAGGATGCGGCCCAGCGGACCCACCTTCCCCATGAGGTCGGGCGTGGCCACGCACACGTCGAAGTCGAGCCAACCCTGCTGAATCTTGTCCAGGTACTCGACTCCCACGTAATCCGCGCCGGCCTCCTTCGCCTCGGCCTCCTTCTCGCCCTGGGCGATGACCAGGACCCGAACTTCCTTCCCGGTACCGTGCGGAAGCACCACTGTACCCCGCACCAACTGATCGGCCTTGCGGGGATCCACGCCCAGACGGGTGGCCACTTCCACGGTCTCGTCGAAGTTCGCGAAGGCGAGCTCCTTGACGAGCTTCACCGCCTCGTCCGGTGCGAATCTCACGCCTGCAGGCACGCGTGCGCGCGCCTCCAGGTAGCGCTTTCCTCGTTTTGCCATCGTGCTCGAGCCGTTCGTGAACCCTACCACCGGAAGACGGCTCTCAGCCGGTGGTGCGGGCGAGCGGGAACTCCGCTCTTCTTCCCTCCTCCGTCCGCGACGGGAGAGGAATCGTACCTACCCCTCGACTTCCACCCCCATGGAACGGGCCGTGCCCGCGATCATGCGCACGGCCGCATCCATATCGTTCGCGTTGAGGTCGGGCATCTTCATCTGCGCGATCTCTTCCATCTGCGCCCGGGTGATCTTGCCCACCTTCTCGCGGTTGGGCTCTCCCGACCCCTTCGCCAGACCCAGGGCCCGCTTGATCAGCACCGGCGCCGGCGGCGTCTTGGTGATGAACGAGAAGGACCGGTCGGCATAGACGGTGATCTCGACGGGAATCGTGAGGCCCTGCTTGTCCTGCGTCTTCGCGTTGAACTGCTTGCAGAACTCCATGATGTTGACGCCGTGCTGGCCCAACGCGGGCCCCACCGGCGGCGCCGGATTGGCCTGCCCACCCGGCACATGGAGCTTGATGAAGCCGATGACCTTCTTCGCCATACCTGAACGCCTCTAGTATCCCTTCAGATCCGTGTAGTCGAGCTCGACGGAGGTGGGACGGCCGAAGAGGGACACCTCGACCTTCACCTTGCCCTTGTCCGGGTAGACCTCCTGCACGACTCCGCTGAAGTCCGTGAACGGACCCTTCGTGATTTCCACCACCTGACCGACGTGGAAGGGAATCTCCTCCTTCGCTCCCTCCTCGGTCTCCACTTCCACACCCAGGATCTTGTTGATCTCCTCTTCGCGCAGCGGCTGCGGCGCGCGGCCGTGCCCGACGAATTTGATCACACCCTGGATGTTGTTGATGATGTGCTGGGTACGGTCGTTGAGGACCATGTGCACCAGCACGTAACCCGGGTAGAGACGCTTCGTGACCGTGACGCGCTTCCCGTTGCGGATCTCCACCACGTCCTGCGTGGGAACGAGCACATCGAAGATCTCTCGCCCCTCGCCCTCGGGCTCCTCTTCGATCCTCCGCTGGATGAGTTTCTGGACCTTGTTCTCGTGCCCCGAGTAGGTCTGAACCGCATACCAGCGCGCGTCCGTAGCCACCGTCTCCGCCGTCTCCGCCGTCACGCGCCGAAGATCCCCATGATGAGGCCCACCAGCCAGCTGGAGAAGGCGTCCATGATCCAGATGATGAGCGACACCAGGACGGTGAAGATGATCACCACGATGGTGGCGCTGCGGAGCTCTTCCCAGGTCGGCCAGGTGACCTTCTGAAGCTCGATCCAGGATTCTTCGATGAAGGCCTGGAGCTCTCTGAGTTGTTCGGCGACGGCCATGAGCCTACTTCGTCTCCTTGTGGAGCGTGTGCGTGCGGCACCGGGGGCAGTACTTCCGGTACTCGACGCGCTCCGGGTGGAGCCGCTTGTTCTTCGTCGTGTTGTAGTTCCTCTCTTTGCACTCCTGGCAAGCGAGGATCACTTTCTCACGCGGCATCAGACTTCCACCTGATCGTATGCTGTCGATTCGGGAGAGTGGGGGCGCGCACCCCCGTCACCCGCTTATTCGATGATCTCGGTCACCACGCCCGCGCCCACCGTGCGGCCTCCCTCGCGAATCGCAAAGCGAAGCTCCGGATCCATCGCGATGGGCGTGATCAGCTCGATCTCCATCTGCACGTTGTCCCCCGGCATCACCATCTCCACCCCCTCCGGCAGGTGCACCGCACCCGTCACGTCCGTCGTCCGGAAGTAGAACTGCGGCCGGTAGCCGTCGAAGAACGGAGTGTGGCGCCCCCCCTCCTCCTTCGTCAGCACGTACACCTCCGCCTTGAACTTCGTGTGCGGCGTGATCGAGCCCGGCGCCGCAAGCACCATCCCTCGCTCGATCTCGTCCTTGCCCACACCCCGAAGCAGAAGCCCCACATTGTCTCCCGCGCGCCCCTCGTCCAGCAGCTTCCGGAACATCTCCACCCCGGTCACCACCGTCTTCCGGTTCGCCCCCATCCCCACGATCTCCACCTCGTCCCCAGGCTTGATCACACCCCGCTCGATCCGCCCCGTCGCCACCGTCCCACGACCCGTGATGCTGAACACATCCTCCACAGGCATCAGGAACGGCTTGTCGATGTCACGCTCAGGCTCCGGAATGTACGTGTCCAGAGCCTCCATCAGCTCATCGATGCACTTCGTCTCCGGCGCCCCAGGCGTCCCGCTCTCCAGCGCCTTCAGCGCGCTCCCACGAATCACAGGAATCTCATCACCCGGGAAGTCATACTCGCTCAGCAGCTCCCGTACCTCCAACTCCACCAGCTCCAGGAGCTCCTCGTCGTCCACCATGTCCACCTTGTTCAGGAAGACCACGATGTAGGGCACGTTCACCTGACGAGCCAGAAGAATGTGCTCCCGCGTCTGCGGCATCGGCCCGTCCGCCGCGCTCACCACCAGAATCGCTCCGTCCATCTGCGCCGCACCCGTGATCATGTTCTTCACGTAGTCGGCGTGACCAGGACAGTCCACGTGCGCGTAGTGACGATTCTCCGTCTCGTACTCCACGTGCGCCGTCGCAATCGTGATCCCTCGCTCCCGCTCCTCCGGAGCCTTGTCGATCTGATCGAACGGCACGTAC
>WGEM01000316.1 GCA_015492755.1 Gemmatimonadota bacterium
GGGGAGGTGTTAAAGGGAAGGCCCTGAAGGCTCGAAATGTGCCCGAGGGCGTGAGCAGCGTCAATCAACTCCTCATCCCCGTAGAGGTTCCGTTGTCCGACTCACTCGGTCGTTGGATCCCCACCGTCGCCGCCCCCATTCGCCGGAGCGTCACCGCGGTGCTAGGGGCGCTCCTCGCCTGCGCCGGTGGCGCCGCCCCGACGGAGGCCCAGATGGTTCCCTCCCCATACACCTTCATCGAGGCCAAGCAGGAGGTGGGCCCCTTCGTCGGCTGGATGCGGTCGTCCACCGGACGCTTCGGCTTCGGCCCGAAGGGGGGCCCCGTCCTGGGGGCGCGCTGGGGTATCGAACTGGCGGGTCCGGTGTCGCTGGAGGGCGTGGCGGGGCTCATCCGGGGCGAGCGCGACGTCATCGATCCGGGTCGGGACGAGGGCGACCGCGTCATCGGCACTGCCGACGCCAACATCGCCACGGTGGATGCGCGCCTGAAGTTCACCCTCACCGGCGCGCGTGCCTGGCACGGCTTCGCCCCGTTCCTGGTCTTCGGAGGCGGACTCGCCATCGACGGCTCGGGGGTCGCCCCCGCCGACGCCGATCTCCTCCCGGCGGACCGCTTCGATTTCGGCACGAGTTTCTTCGGCACCCTGGGCGGCGGCAGCCGCTGGTTCCTCAGCGACCGTCTGGCGCTGCGGGGCGACGCGGTCTTCTCCCTCTGGAAGCTGGACACGCCACCGGGCTTCAGCGATCCGGAGCGAGGCTTCGAGGCGGTGGAGGAGGGCGAGTGGGTCAGCGGTCTCACCCTCACCCTGGCCGTGCTGTACCGATGGTGAGCCGGCCGCGCACCGCCGTCGTCACCCGGTGACCCGCACGAGATTCGAGGTCCGGAGCGCCGACTGGCTGCGCTGGGAGGACGCGCGCGCGCGGATCCTGGAGGCGGCCTCGGTGGGAGCCGTGGAGAGCCGGACGCCGGCGGAGGCGGTGGGGCTGGCGCTGGCGGAGGATCTCCAGGCCCGGGCCACGCTACCCCCGTGGGACAACGCGGCGATGGACGGCTACGCGGTACGCGAGGCGGACGTCCGCGGCGCGAGCCCCGCGGCGCCGGTGGAGCTCCGGGTGGTGGATGCGGTACGCGCGGGCGATGCGCCGACGGCTGCGGTGGGTCCGGGTGAGGCGGTGCGGATCATGACGGGTGCGCCGGTTCCCGCCGGCGCCGACACCGTCATCCGCGTGGAGGACACCGACGCCGAGGAGGCGGAACCGGGCCGCATCCGCGTGCTGCGTGATCGGGACGTGGGACGCCATGTGCGTCCCGCCGGCGAGGACATGGAGCTGGGCGCCCCCGTCCTCCCCCGGGGCACCACCGTCCGCTGGGGCACCGTGGCGGTCCTGGCCTCGCTGGGCCTGGACCGGGTGCCGGTGGTGCGTCCGCCGCGTGTGGCCATCCTCGCCACCGGAGACGAACTCCGAACTCCGGAGGCCTTCGCAGACGTGCAGGCGGGTCTCGGCGTACCCGAGTCCAACGGACCCATGCTGGCGGCGGCCCTCCGGGAGGCAGGCGCGGAGGTGACGGCCCGGGAGGTGGTCCCCGACGACGCGACGGCGCTGGCCGACGCCATCTCCCGCCACGCCGACGCCGACGTCATCGTCACCATCGGCGGGGCGTCCATGGGGGAGGCGGATCTGGTGAAGCGCGTGCTCGCCGGATTCGAGTACCGGCAGGTGTTCTGGCGGGTTCGGATGCGCCCCGGGAGCCCGGTGGGCTTCGGGCTCCTGGGCGCGGGCCATCACACCCGGGCGGTGTTCAGCCTCCCCGGGAACCCCGCCTCGGCCTTCGTGACCTTCGAGCTCCTGGTGCGGCCGTACCTCCGGGCCTCGGGCGGCCATCGCCAGCGGCTCCGGCGGGTGGTCCCGGCGGTGGCGGGTGAGACGCTGCGCGGACCCGCCGACCTGGCGGTCTTTCTCCGGGTTCGCCTGGACGCAGGCGTTCCCCCCACGGCGAGGCTCGCCGGACCTCAGGGCTCCGGCCTGGTTCGGTCCCTGGGGCAGGCAGACGGGCTGGCGATGCTTCCCGAGGGCGTCGAGGAGGTGCACGAAGGCCAACGCGTCGAGGTCATCCTGCTGCACACCGACGCGGGAGG
>WGEM01000317.1 GCA_015492755.1 Gemmatimonadota bacterium
GGCCGGTGGTGGCGCCCATGCCCGGGCTGGTGGTGAAGGTGGAGGTGGAGGTGGGCGAGGAAGTGGCGGGTGGCGACGGCGTGGTCATCGTGGAGGCCATGAAGATGGAGAACGAGCTGAAGGCCGAGGGGCCCGGGCGGGTGAAGGAGATCCGCGTCGCCCCCGGTGACACGGTGGAGAAGGATCAGGTGCTGGTGGATTTCGAGGCCCTGGAGGGGCAGGAGGAACACGATGCCTGACGACGCCTCCACGCCGCGCACGTTCCGCACCGACAGCGGCATCGAAGTGGCGCGCGTGTACGGCCCGGACGAGCCGGGCGCGCCGGGGCGCTTCCCCTTCACCCGCGGCATCTACCCCGACATGTACCGTGGACGCGTCTGGACGATGCGCCAGTACGCGGGCTTCGGCACCGCCGAAGAGACGAACGAGCGCTTCCGCTATCTGCTGGAGCAGGGGCAGACGGGGCTCTCGGTGGCCTTCGACCTGCCCACGCAGATGGGCTACGACTCCGACCATCCCATGGCGGAGGGGGAGGTGGGGCGCGTGGGCGTGGCCATCGACACCCTCGACGACATGCGCCGCCTCTTGGCGGGCATCCGGCTGGACGAGGTCTCCACTTCCATGACCATCAACGCCACCGCGGCGATCCTGCTGGCCTTCTACATCGCCCTGGGGGACGAGCAGGGCGTGCCCCGGGACCGCCTGAAGGGGACGGTGCAGAACGACGTCCTCAAGGAGTACGTGGCACGCGGCACCTACATCTACCCCGTGACGCCCAGCCTCCGCCTCGTCTCCGACATCATCGCCTTCTGCTCCCGCGAGGTGCCGCGCTGGAATCCCATCTCCATCTCGGGTTATCACATCCGTGAAGCGGGCTCCACCGCGCCCCAGGAGCTGGCCTTCACCTTCGCCAACGGGTTGGAGTACGTCCGTCAGGCCCTGGCGCGGGGGCTGGAGATCGACGCCTTCGCGCCCCGCCTCTCCTTCTTCTTCGCCGCCCACAACGACCTCCTGGAGGAGGTGGCCAAGTTCCGGGCGGCGCGGAGGCTTTGGGCCACCCTGCTGAAGGAACGCTTCGGTGCGGCCGACCGCTCCTGCCGCCTGCGATTCCATACCCAGACGGGTGGCTCCACCCTCACCGCGCAGCAGCCGCTGAACAACGTGGTGCGCGTCACCGTTCAGGCACTCGCCGCCACGCTGGGCGGGACGCAGTCGCTCCACACCAACGCCTACGACGAGGCGCTGGCGCTTCCCACCCCCGAGTCGGCCCGGTTGGCGCTGCGCACGCAGCAGATCCTGGCCAGCGAGTCGGGCGTCACCCGCACCGCCGATCCCCTGGGGGGCTCCTACTACGTGGAGTGGCTCACCGACGAGATCGAGCGGCGGGCACGCCAGTACCTGGAAGCCATTGACGAGATGGGCGGCGCCGCCCGGGCCATCGACTACATGAAGGACGAGATCCATCGCTCCGCCTACCGGCACCAGATGGAGATCGAGTCGGGGGAACGGGAGGTGGTGGGTGTGAACGTGTTCGTGGACGAGGACGAGGAGCCCCCCCGCATCGAGCGGCCGGATTTCAGCGCGTTGGAGTCCGAGCAGGCCCGGAGGGTGCGCCGGCACCGCGCCGCCCGCGACGAGACGGAGGTACGCGCGCACCTCGACGCGCTGACCTCCGCCGCAGAAGGGGAGGACAATCTCATGCCCCCCATCATCGAGGCGGTGAAGGCGGGACTCACGCTGGGGGAGATCAGCGACGCATTCCGCAGGGTCTGGGGAAGCTACGACGGGTGACGCCCCGCGCGGCGGGGGCACCCTTCCGGGGAGCCATCTGTTAGTTTTATGGGCTGTGGAACTTCACCCGCAGCCCACACGAATCCCGATCACGACAATGCCCACGTACGACTATCTCTGCCCCAACGGCCACCGCTACGAGGTCTTCCAGAAGATCTCCGACGATCCGGTGGCGCCCTGTCCGGAATGTGGCGCCATGGGGGACCGACAGATCTCGGGCGGTGCCGGCTTCCTCTTCAAGGGGGAGGGCTTCTACATCACGGATTACCGTTCCGAGGACTACAAGAAGAAGGCCTCGGCGGAAGCGAAGGACGGCGGCACATCCTCCGGCGGGAGTGGAGGCGACGGGGCGTCGAAGGACGGCCCCTCCTCCCCGGATTCCGCCGGCTCCGGCGGCGCTTCGAAGGACTGACATGTCGCAGGAACGGATCCGCGCCGCGCTGGCCGCGGTGCTCGACGA
>WGEM01000318.1 GCA_015492755.1 Gemmatimonadota bacterium
CTCGGCGACTCGGGCGAGAGCCCGGGGATATGGACCCACCCCATGGCGGCCGGGGATCCCGGGGCGTGGTCCTTCTCGTGCTCAGCCTGGTGCTGCTGGCCATCGTCGGGGCGGCCGCCATGGGGTGGGTCCATATCCCCGGGCTCTCGCCCGAGTCGCCGAGGGAGGCGGTTCCGCAGGACCTGACGCCGGCGGCGCACACGGTACCGGTCTCTCCCCAGACGCCGACGCAGGCGTACTCGGTGGGCGTGGCGGCCTACACGGACCTGGACGCCGCGCGGGCCCGGGCCCGCGGCGTGGACGCCGTGGAAGGCGCCTTCGGCGTGGTGGCGCCGGTGAATCTGGACGGTACGGTCTTCTACCGGGTTCTGGCCGGGCCCGCCACCGACTCCCTCGAGGCGGCGGCGCTGGCGGAACGACTGGCGGCGGCGGGGACGTTGGGCGCCGGCGACTGGGTGGTGCGCCACACGCCGCTGGCCTTCCACCTGGGCGAGATGGGCGACCCGGAGACCGCCCGCCAGAGGGTGGAGGCGCTGGAAGCCATGGGGATCCCCGCGTACGTGCTGGCCGTGGACTATCAGGATCGCCAGGTGCGGTACCGGGTATATGCCGGCGCCTACGCCCACGAGGCGGAGGCCGAGTATCTCCTGGGGCGCATGGAGGCCCAGGGCCTGAACAATGCCACGCTGGTGACTCGGGTGGGTCGCCTGCCGTGATCCCCCGAATCTGACACGGATGAAGCTTCGCGCACTCAAGGTCCACGGCTTCAAGTCGTTCGCCGACAGCACCACCATCGAGTTCCACGAAGGGATCACCGCCATCGTCGGTCCGAACGGTTGCGGGAAGTCCAACATCGGAGACGCCATCCGGTGGGTGCTGGGCGAGCAGCGCCCCACCGCGATCCGGGGCGCCAAGATGGAGGAGGCCATCTTCCAGGGGACGGTGAACCGGAGGCCGGTGAACCGCGGCTCCGTCTCCCTCACCGTGAGCAACGAGGACGGATCGCTCCCCGTGCCGTTCGAGGAGGTGGAGATCGGCCGCCAGGTGTTCCGTGACGGCGGGAGCGAGTACTCCATCAACCGCACGCCGTGCCGCCTGCGGGACGTGGTGGACCTCTGCCGCGACACGGGGCTGGGCGCGAACGCCTACTCCATCATCGAGGGCCGGATGATCGACGCCATCCTGTCGGATCGCGCCGACGAGCGCCGGACCCTCTTCGAGGAAGCTGCGGGAATCGGGAAGTATAAGGACCGCCGCAAGGCGGCGTCGCGCCGGCTGGAGCGCGCGGAGCTGGACCTCCAGCGACTGGAAGACGTCATCGCCGAGGTGCAGACCAAGGTGCGGTCGCTGGCCCGCCAGAAGGGGCGCGCACAGCGCTACCTCGAGTACCGCAAGCGCAGGCTCGACGTGGAGGTGGAGGTGGTGCGCCACCAGCTGGAGACGCTCGGGGCGCGGCTCGCGGAGGTGGAGCGTGAGCTGGAAACCGACGTGCGGGAGGGTGAGGGCAAGGTGGCGGAGCTCCGAGCCGCCGAGGCCCAGTACGAGGAGCTCCGCCTGCGCGAGGTGGAGGCGGAGAAGGCACGCATCGAGGCTGCTAGCGCGCTGGAGGCCATCCGCGAGGAGCTGGTGCGCTGGGAGCGGGAGCTCGCGGTGGCGGACGAGCGCTCGGCGTACGCCGCGCGCCGCCTGGCACAGATCGCCGAAGAGCGGGCGGCGGCGCAGGAGCAGGACGAGCGCTTCGTCGCGGAGGAGCGGGCATTGAAGGCGGAACGGGCCCGCATCGCCGGAGAGCTGGAGGCGGTCCAGGCGGTGGCCCGGGAGCGCGCCTCGGAGGTGGCCCGGCTCCGCCAGCGCCTGGAGGAGGCGCGAGGACGCCTGGAGGAGATGGAACAGCAGGAGCGGGAGCTGGCGCGCCGGGGGGCGCAGCTGGAGGGAGACGCCGAGGCGGCGGAGGCGCAGGCGGCGGAGCTGGACCGGCGCATCGCCAAGGTGCACGAGGATCTGGCGCACGCGGCGGACACGCTCTCGGAGCTGGAATCCCAGGGCGACCTCTTCTCCGGGCGCCTTTCGGAGCTCTCGGCCGCGGTGGAGGAAGCCCGCGCCCGCGTGGAGGCGGTGTCCGCGGA
>WGEM01000319.1 GCA_015492755.1 Gemmatimonadota bacterium
CCCGCGACGCGGCGCGCGTCGGACGTCTGGCGCTCACGGTGGTGGTGGTCCTGGCGCTGGTGGTGGCGCTGGGGCGGATGGCAGCGGGGGCGTACGTCGAGATCCTGTGGCACGGGCAGGTGGGGTACGCCTCGGTCTTCTGGCGACGCGTGTTGTGGGTCTGGGGGACGCGCGCGGGCGCCGGCCTCCTGGTGGCGCTCCTGGTGTTCCTGAACCTGAGGGTGGTGGCCGGGACGCTGGGGCGCATTCAGATCCGGCGTCGCTTCGGCAACCTGGAGATCACCGAGCAACTTCCCCGCGGCTACGTCCTGGCGGCCGCCGCCGGTCTGGCGGCGCTCCTGGGGCTCTGGTTCGGCGCCGCCGTGCCGGGCAACCTGGGTCTCCAGCTCCTCCTCCTCACGAAGGCCGCGCCGTGGGGCCTCACCGATCCCTTCCTGGGACGCGACGCCTCCTTCTACGTCTTCGGCGTACCGGTCCTGGCCAGCGCGCTCACCTTCGCGCTGGTGGTGGTCTTCCTCATCTTCACCCTCGCCACGGCGGGCTACGCCGCTACGGGCGCGCTCAGGTGGGGACGGAGACGTCTCGACGCCGCGCCGGGCACCCGCGCACACCTGGGCCTGCTGCTGTCGGCGCTCCTGGCGCTGGTGGCCGCGCGCCTCTGGCTGGGGCGGTCCCTCCTCCTCCTGGACGGCACGTCGGCGGTGCAGGGGATCTTCGGCTACACCGACGCGCAGGCGCGACTCCCGGCGCTCCAGACGCTGGCGGTGATCTCGGGCGGGGCCGCCGTGACGGTGGCGTGGGCGGCCCTGAAGAACCGCGTCGGCGTCCTGGTGGGATCTTTTCTGACGGTGGTGGTCGGCCTGGTGCTCATCGGTCAGATCTATCCCTCGCTGGTGCAGCAATTCCGGGTGCAGCCGAATCAGCTGGAGCGTGAGCGCCCGTACATCGAGCACCACCTGACCTTCACCCGTCTCGCCTTCGGCCTCCACGAGATGGAGCGCCGGCCCTTCCGTTACCAGCCGGAGCAGGCCATCGACTGGGCCGACGTGGCGCGCCAGCTCCGGGGACTTCCCGTGTGGACCCGGAGCGCGCTCCTGGCCACCTACCGCCAGCTGGAGGCGCGCAGGCCGTACTACGACTTCCGGGACGTGACGCTGGATCGATACGCCGGCCGTGACGGCCCCGTGCCCGTGGCGGTGGCGGTACGCGAAGTGGATCCCGCCGGGATCCAGGACCCCAACTGGCAGAACCTCCACCTGCGGGAGACGTACGTGGAGGGCATGGGCGCGGTGGCGAGCCTGGCGTCGGAGCGCACCGCCGAGGGACGGCCTCGAATGCTGCTTTCGGGCATCCCGCCGGTGGCGGCGGAGGACTCGCCCGTCCCCGAGCTCCGTCTGGAGCGTCCGGACGTGTACTTCGGCGCGTACTGGGGGGGAGGTGACTGGTACGCCGTCATCGATCCCGACTCCACGGAGTTCCGGGCGCCGGACGGGGGACCCGGCCGCCCCGGCATCGATTTCCCGGAGGGCATCCGCCTGGGCGGCACGCTCCGCACGGCGTTGCTGGCGTGGCGTTTCCGCGACGCCAACCTCCTCTTCGCCTCCGAACTCACACCGGAGAGTCGTTTCGTCTTCCGCCGGAGGGTTCAGGATCGGGTGCGCGCCATCGCGCCCTTCCTGCGTCTTCCGGAGGCGCCGTACGCGGTGGTGGCCGAGGGCCGGATCTACTGGATCCTGGAGGGCTTCACGGGCACCCGGGCCTTTCCCCTCTCCGCCGTCTTCGACCTCGGCACCTTCCGCCGACAGGTCAACTACGCGCGGAATTCCGTGAAGGTGGTGGTGGACGCCGTGACGGGCGATGTCTCCTTCTACCGCCTTCCGGTGGCGGATCCCCTGGCGGACGCCTACGCGCGCGCCTTCCCCGGCCTCTTCCAGCCGCTGGAGGAGATGCCCGCGTCGCTGCGGGCGCACCTCCGCTATTCACGTGCGCTCCTGGCACTCCAGAGCCAGGTGCTGCTGCGCTACCACCAGGAGACCGCGGAGGCGTTCCACGGCCAGCAGGACGTCTGGGACACCTCCATCGAGCTGGCGCAGGGCACGAACCCGGTTCCGTACGAGCCGGAGTACGGCATCTACCGGCTCCCGGGGGACCCCGAGCCGCACTTCTACCTCACCAACGTCTTCGTGCCGGCGGGCCGCCAGAACCTCACGGCGCTGCTGGCGGCGCGCACCACCGAGAGCGGTGAGCCGCGCCTGGTGCTCTTCGATGTCCCGGTGGCGGACCAGGTGCCGGGCCCGCGGCAGATCGAGGCGTTGGTGGAGCAGGATCCGCAGATCTCTCAGCAGTTCTCGCTCTGGCGCACCGGAGGGAGCGAGGTGTGGACGGGCCACCTCCACGTGGTGCCGTCGGGCGACCGCCTCCTCTACATGGAGCCGGTCTTTCTTGCGGCGGAGGCGGACGCCATCCCGGAGCTCCGGCGCTTCGTGGTGAGCGACGGCGTGAGGGTGGTGATGACCGAGGAGCTCTCCGGGGCGCTGGCGGCGCTGGCGGGGCTGGAAGCGCTCCCTCCGACGGCGTTCCCCGCCGGAGGTGAACCCCCGGCGCCCGGCGGGCCCGTCGCCCCCTGGGCGGCGTCGGCGCTGGAGCTGCTGGAGCGGGCCGAAGCGCGCGCTCGGGCCGGTGACTGGGCCGGTTTCGGCGAGGCGCTCCGGGAACTCCGTGCGCTCCTGGAGCGCGCCCGGACGGGAGGATGATGGCCGAGGGAGCCTGTCCGAGTAAGAGAGCGGGCCGCGTTGGGCGTGCCACGGCCCCGCCTCCGTCGTTGGCGCTCCTCGACGTAGCTCGGGCTACGCCGTCGTCGCGCCGCCTAGGATTCGGGGCCGTGGCACGCCCAACGCGGCCCGCTCTCTTACTCGGACAGGCTCCCTCGGCCATCATCCTCCCGTCCGGGCGCGCTC
>WGEM01000320.1 GCA_015492755.1 Gemmatimonadota bacterium
CCCGAAGGCGAAGAAGGCCACCCACGCCGCGGGAACGTGGATATAGAAGATCCGCTGGATGATCCCCATGCTGGCCTCGGTGGGCACCCAGAAGAAGACCATCCAGTGCAGGAGCAGGACCCCGGCGATCCCGAGGGTCGCCAGGATGAAACTGGAGAGGCGCAGTCCCTTGGACGGCATCATTCCTCCACGACGAAACGGAAGAGCCCGGCCCCGGCCGCCACGGCCAGGATGGCGAACGCCGCGAGCATGCGAAGGTTCCCGGCCACCTCGGCCACCGGGCGGCCGGCCAGGAGCCGGCTGGTGGCCGATACCCCATAGATCACCATGGGCACCAGGAGGGGGAAGATGAGGATGGGCAGGAGCGTCTCGCCCATGTGGGTCCCCGAGGATACGGCGCTGAAGAGCGTCCCCAGCGCCACGAAGCCCAGCGCGCCCAGCGCCAGCGCCAGGAGGAGCATCCCGGGGCTGGCCCCGAAGTCGATTCCGAAGAAGAGGGCGAACACCCCGAGAATGAGGAGGATGACGGCATAGAGCAGCACGAAGTTCGACAGCGCCTTCCCCAGGAAGACCGCGTCCTTGGGGGCCGGGCTCATGAGAACCCCCTGGAAGGCGCCGTCGGTGCTCTCGAGCTGAAAGGTCCGCCCGATCCCCAGGAGCCCCCCGAAGACCACCGTCATCCACACGAGCCCCGACGCGATGTCCTGCGGGCGGACGATGGTGGCGTCGATGGCGTAGTTGAAGAGGATCCCCGCCAGCACCGCGAAGGCGCCCATGGCGGCGATCCGCTCCTTGGTCCGGAGCTCCAGGAGGAGGTCCTTCCAGACGATGGCGGATACCTGGCCCAGGTACCCCCTCATCGTCCGTCCTCCACCACGCGGTGGTAGAAGGCCTCGAAGCCCGCCGCGTCCACGTCGGAGCGGGCGCCCTCCCACGCGAACCGGCCCCGCACCTGCACCGCGATGCGGGTGGCCATCCGGAGCCCCTGCGTGAGGTTGTGGGTGACCATCACCACGGTGCGGCGCCCGTCGCGGAGGGCGGAGAGGACGGAGCGCAGGACCGAGGCGGCGTGGGGATCCAGCCCGGTGTACGGCTCGTCCAGAAGGACCAGCTCCGGATCGTGGAGGAGGGCCCGGGCCAGCGCCAGCCGCTGGCGCATGCCGTGGGAGAGCTGCCCGGCCTCGAAGTCCGCCCGGTCGGTGAGCCCCACCTGCTCCAGGCGCAGCCGGATGCGCTCGTCCAGGTCGTCCAGGTCGAAGAGCCGGCCGAAGAAGCGCAGGTTCTCGGCGGCGGTGAGGTGAGCGTAGAGCATCCCCTGGTGCGACACCACCCCGATCCGCCGCCGCCACCGGGTGACGGAGAAGTCCAGGGGCTCCCCGCCCACACGCACCTCTCCCCCGGTGGGGCGGAGCCGGCCGCCCAGAAGGCTCAGAAGCGTGGTCTTCCCCGCCCCGTTGGGCCCGAAGATGGTGAGGAACTCGCCGGCCCGGAGCTCCAGGTCGATCCCGTCCACCGCCCGGAAGACCCCGTACTCCTTCACCAGGCCCCGGGCGGAGAGGACCGGCTCCACCTCCGATTCGAGGGTGGCGGCTTCAGGAGCAGTGGAGGCTTCAGCCGGCACGCAGCCGCCTCAGTTGGTCGGCTGCGCCATGAGGGGCGTGCCGCACGCCGAGCAGAACCGGCTTCCCTCCTGATTCCGGTAGCCGCAGGCCACGCACTCCGGTCCGCCCTCCAGGAGGGCGCGGGCGCGGGCGATCTCCGCCTCCAGGTCCGCCGGACCCGCCGCGCCACCCTCCTCCCGGGTGCGGGCCTTCTCGTCGGCGTCCAGCGCCGCCAGCGCCTCGGCGGTGAGCTCGGCCTTCAGCGCCTGGTAGTCCTCGTCGTCCAGCTTGCCGGCCAGGTAGTCGTACTCCACGTCCCGGAGCGCCAGGAGCGCCACGCGCTTGCGGGCCTCGGTCTCGGTGAGCTCGTCCTCCTCGCGGTCCAGCGAGGCGTGGAGCCCCTTCACCACCGGCTGGAGGATGAAGAGCATCACCACGGCGGCCACCAGCGCGGCACCCAGAAAGACGCCCATCGCGTCAGCCCGCTGCGCCTGCGGTGGCGGGCTCCGCATCCCGCACGCCCCGGGGTGCCCTCCGCCGCTCGGCGCTGGGCCACAGGGCGATGAGGGACCCGCCGGCCAGGATGAGCC
>WGEM01000321.1 GCA_015492755.1 Gemmatimonadota bacterium
CCACCACGTCTCCCGGAGCGATCACCCAGTCGGTAGGGACCTCACCCGCCGCTTCGGCGGCGGTGGTGGCGGGGAGCGACTGGACCCACGCCGTGGCGGTGATGATGACGAAGCCCACCAACAGGAGGATGATGGCCACCGGCGACACCCAGGGCGGAAGCGCGAGGCTCTCGCTCAGCGTATCGGCGATCTGGAGCACACCCCACGAGGCACCCAGGTAGACCACCACCACGCGAACCAGGCGGGCGCGCCGGATGCGCTCCAGGAGCGACGACACCCTCACAGGGGCGTCCCCGCTCCCGGCGCCGGCGTCGCGGGGCGGGAGGGCTGGACTGTCATCCGACCAATGTAGGAGCCACCAGCGATTGGCGACAGCAGAATCTGTGCCCTGCCGACGGGCGGGGGCGTGCCCGTACCCCCGCGCCTCGCTCAGGCGCGCCGCCGCGCCAGCGTCAGTCCGTCTCCGATGGGCACCAGCGCCAGCGAGACACGCGCGTCGTCCCGCAGCGCCCGGTTGAACGCCCGGATCGCTTCGGTGTCGGCGTCCTGCGCGTCCGGATCGATGACCTTCCCGTGCCAGAGCGTGTTGTCCACGGCGATGAGCCCCCCCGGGCGAACCAGCCGGAGGCACCGTTCGAAGTAATCCCGGTAGCGCTCCTTGTCGGCGTCGATGAAGGCGAAGTCGAAGCCCCCTTCGGCGCCCTCCCGGAGCAGGCCGTCCAGCGTGTCCAGCGCAGGTCCCAGACGGAGCTCGATGCGGTCCGCCACTCCGGCCTCCTCCCAGTACCGCCGCGCCATGGCGGTCCACTCCTCGCTCACGTCGCAGGTCACCACCTCGCCGCCCTCGGGGAGCGCCAGCCCCACCGCCAGTGCGCTGTACCCGGTGAAGGTCCCGATCTCCAGGCACCGCCGCGCCCCCATGAGCTCCACCAGCATGGCCATGAACGCCCCCTGCTCCGGCGCGATCTGCATGTGGGCGCGAGGGAGCTTCGCCGTCTCGTCGCGGAGGCGCCGCAGCACGTCCGGCTCGCGCACGCCCACCTCCACGAGATAGTCATGGAGCTCCTGCGGCAGAACGAATGTTCGTCGGCTCACATCGCCTCCCGGGCTCGATGGATCAAACCGCCTCCCGCGACGTACCGAATTGAGAGTGACAGGAGAGGCGTAGCTGCGTAAATAAGAGATCCTCCTTCGGACATCGACGCACCCCCAGGACGCTCGGAGACGAGGTCGTGAACGTACCAGCCGGCCCCCATAACGGTCCGTGCCACACGCCCCATGTGGAACGTGAGGTGCGCGACGGCGTCCTCCACCTCCGGGTGCGGGCAGGCGTCTCCGCCGTGGGCCTGGCGGGACGCCTGGTGACCTTCATGCAGCACCGCGTGATGGAGGCGCCGGATGAGTCGTTGAAGGTGTGCATCGACGTGCGCGACGCCTCCTTCGACGTGAGCGCCAACGAACTCCGTGTGGCGGCGTTCCAGCTCCGCTCCGATGCCGCGCGCGGGCGCATCGCCATGGTGGTGGCGTCCGACTTCCAGTTCGGTCTGGCCCGCATGTTCGGCATCCTCTGCGAGGGCAGCGGCGTCGCCGTCCGGCCCTTCCGGAGTCCCGACGCGGCGCTGGTGTGGCTGAGCGCCGAAGGGGCGGACGACGCCGAGGTCTGAGCGCCCGGGGCGCGCCTGCCCGGCCGTCGCCCTCCTTCAGAACCTCCCTCCCCGGCACCGATACTCTGGACAGACGGGCGTCCGGGCCGTAATGGATTGCCCGACGCCTTCCGGTGTATGGTCTATCGGGGCGGACGGAAGGGAACCACGCCGCGGTCCAGCAAGAGGAGTGAGCGATGATCCTGCCGACGGTACGTGCTTCGTTCGGTCGCGTGGACGCGATGCAGCTGGTGCAGCTCCTGGGGCGCCACGACGAGGAACTCCGGGACGCGGCCATGCGGCGCCTGGAGGAGCACGGCCTCGATGCCCTCCTGGACGACCCGAGGGTCCTCAACGCCCTCCTCACCGACCCGGAAATCGCGCCGGCGCCCGCCGTAGTCTTCTATGTGCTCGTCCGGCATGCGCTCCTGGAGGGCGGGATCGACGACCGAGCCACCGCCGACTACGTCACCTCGCTGGTCATGGCCTTCGGCCGGTCGCGGCGCGCCTACCGCCTCAGTGAGAATCTGGAGGAGGAGTACTACTACCTGGTGGACATGGTGCAGGAGATGAGCACCGCCACCGGCGAGCGGGCCTTCCTGCTCCGGGCGCACCTGGGCAACTTCGCCCTCTGGCTTGCGGGGCTCTTCCCCGACTTCCTGGAGGCGCGGACGCGCCGCAAGGGCGCGCCGCCCATCGAGTATTACGAGCGCATGGGCGCGTCGGGCTACCGCGGCGCCGCGAAGACCAAGCACGCCGAGCGCCTGGGCATCGACGGTGTGTTTCGCGAGGTGGCGGAGCACTTCTCCGGCGTGCGCGTGGCGCTGAACCGGATCTCGGACCGGTATCTGTGGCCCACCCAGGCCGATCCGGTGAACCGGCTCCTGCGGGAGATCACCGGCCGGGCGCGGTAGCGGCCGGCCCTCACGAAGGGACGTCGATCTCCAGCGCGCGGTAGCAGTACCACGCCGCCGCGCTCCGCCACGGCCGGTAGGCCTCCCCCGCCGCCTCCAGCTCCTTCGGGGTGGGGTGCGCGTCCCGCCCGTGGATCCGTGCCCAGCCGGCGCGCACGCCCAGGTCCCCCACCGGCCAGACGTCGGGCCGGCGCAGCCGGAACATGAGGAACATCTGCGCCGTCCACACACCGATGCCCCGCACCCGGGTGAGCCTCGCGACGATCTCCCCGTCCGACTGAGCTTCCAGGTCGTCCAGGCGTACCTCGCCGGAGAGCGTCCTGGCCGTCAGGTCCCGTATGGCGGCCAGCTTGTTGGCGGAGAGGCCCGCCCCACGCAGGGGCTCGTCGGCGGTGCCCGCCACTCGCTCGGGCGTCACGGCGCCGCCCAGCACCTCCACCACCCGCCCGTGGATGGTGCGCGCCGCCGTTCCGGCGAGCTGCTGGTAGCAGATGGCCCGCACCAGATAGGCGAAGGGCTCCACGCGAAGCACCGGGAGGCGTATGGTCCCGATGCGCCGTACCCACGGGCCGAAGTGGGGGTCGCGCCCGAGCTTCCGGCGGCCGCCCGTCCAGACCGCCGGGTGGCGGCTCACTTCGGTACCGCCACCCATACCAGCGCCGCCAGCACCACCACCTGAATGGCGATGAAGGGGATGACGCCCCGGTAGATGGATGTCGTAGCGATCCCCTCCGGGGTCACGCCCCGAAGGTAGAAGAGGCTGAAGCCGAAGGGCGGGGTGAGGAACGAGGTCTGCAGGTTCACCGCCAGGAGGATCCCCAGCCAGATGAGGTCCACGTCCAGCGCCACCGCCGCGGGGACGATGAGGGGCACGATGATGAAGGCGATCTCGAAGAAGTCGATGAAGAAGCCCAGGAGGAAGACCACCAGGTTCACCACGATGAGAAAGCCCAGCGCCCCGCCGGGAATGTTGGTGAGCGTCCCCTGGATCCAGAGATCGCCCTCCAGCCCCCGGAAGACCAGCGCAAAGGCGGTGGAGCCGATGAGGAGGAACACCACCATGATGGTGAGGCGACTCGTCTCCTCCATGGACGCCTTCAGCGCATCCAGCG
>WGEM01000322.1 GCA_015492755.1 Gemmatimonadota bacterium
ATGGCTTCGGCGGTCTCCGCCATGGCCGCCGGCCAGGTGGGTGTGGCGCTGGTGCACGGCGCGAACCCCGCCTACACGATGCCGGCGGGTTCGAGGTTCCGGGAGGCCTTCGAGCAGGTGCCCTTCAAGGTCTCCTTCGCGTCGGCCATGGATGAGACCGCCGAGATGTGCGACCTCATCCTTCCGGATCGCCACTTCCTGGAGGCGTGGGGCGACTCGGCGCCGGTGGACGGTGTCATGGCCATCCAGCAGCCGGTGATGCAGCCGGTGCCCCACTTCGATTCGAAGCAGACCGGCGACGTGCTCCTGGCGGTGGCGTCCCACCTGGGAAGCGACCTGGGCGCCGCCACCTTCTACGAGTACCTCCGCGCGGCGCACATGGAGCGGCACGACCCTTCCATGGGCGACTTCGAGGAGGCGTGGCGGGAAGCGCTTCGAAAGGGCGCCGTGACGCACGGCGACACCGGCGCCGGCGCGCAGCCCGAGCTCAGGGAGGCCGACGCGGCGCTGAGCTTCGATCCGCCGGTCTTCGAGGGAGACGGCGACCTGACGCTCATCGTGCATCCCTCGCCGAAGTTCGGCGCCGGTGAGTTCAGCAACAGTCCGTGGCTCCAGGAGCTGCCCGACCCGGTCTCGAAGATCACGTGGCACTCCTGGCTGGAGATGCACCCCCATACCGCCGAGGAGCGGGGGATCCGCGAGGGCGACATCGTGACCGTGTCCACCGAACACGGCTCGGTGGAGGTTCCCGTCTGGCTTTACCCCGGCATCCGGGAAGATGCGGTGGCGCTGGCCATGGGCGGCGGGCACAGCGCCATGGGCCGCTTTGCCACCGGAAACGGTGTCAACGCGCTGGACCTGCTGGGCGGTGAGGCGGACCCGCTCTCCGGCGCACTGGTGACGGTGGGTGCCCGGGTGACGGTGACGCCCACCGGCCGCCGCCGCCGCCTCGCCACCATCGAAGGGTCGGACAGCGATCACGGACGGCCCATCGCGCCGGCGGTGGCGCTGGCGGAGCTGGGTCACGGCGGCGAGGAGCACGGAGAGGGCGGGCACGGCGAGCTCAAGGAGCTCCAGGGGGTAGGCGGGTTCGTCCCGGTGCCCGCCGAGGGCGGCGAGCCGCAGGCCTTCCCGCTGGAGGGAGCGCGCCACGGGGAGTACGCCGACGCCCACGAGGGTCCGCGCTGGGCCATGGCCATCGACCTGGACAAGTGCACGGGGTGCAGCGCGTGCGTCACGGCGTGCCAGGCGGAGAACAACGTCCCGTGGGTGGGTGAGGACCAGATCCTCATGGGCCGCGACATGAATTGGGTGCGCATCGAGCGCTACTACGCTCATGTGGACGCCACGCACGCCGGGGAGCTGGACGTCCGCTTCCTCCCGATGATCTGCCAGCACTGTGGCAACGCGCCGTGCGAGCCGGTCTGCCCGGTCTTCGCTACGTACCACACGCCGGAGGGCGTGAACGCGCAGGTCTACAACCGCTGCGTGGGCACCCGGTACTGCGCCAACAACTGCCCGTACAAGGTCCGGGTCTTCAACTGGTACCGCTACACCGACGCGGTGCCGGAGCCCATGAACTGGCAGTGGAATCCGGACGTGACGGTGCGGGACAACGGCGTCATGGAGAAGTGCTCCTTCTGCATGCAGCGCATCCGGGAGGCCGAGAATCGGGCGGCGCTGGAGGGCGGCCGCGACGTGCGCGACGGTGAGATCGTGCCGGCGTGCCAGCAGAGCTGCCCGGCGGAGGCCATCGTCTTCGGTGACATTCGCGACCCGAATTCGCGCGTCTCGCAGGTGGTACGCAGCGAGCGTACGTATCGGGTCCTGGACGAGATCATCAACACGCAGCCGGCGGTGAACTACCTCAAGAAGGTCACGTTCCACGAATCGGCGGCGGGGGCGCACGGATGAGTACGGTCACGAAGGATCCCGTCGCCCGCGGCGCGCTCACCCACCCGGACGTCACGAGCCTCGACCAGGTCAACCGGGACGTCCTGAAGATGCTCTCCACCCCCGGCAAGGGGTGGTGGGCGCTCTTCGCGGTGGCCGCGGCGGGTCTGGGCCTCTTCTTCGGAGGCTGGGGTTGGCAGCTCTACAAGGGCATCGGCGTCAGCGGACTCAACTCGCCGGTGGGGTGGGGCGTCTACATCACCACCTTCGTCTTCTGGGTGGGTATCGCCCACTCCGGTACGCTCATCAGCGCCATCCTCTTCCTCTTCCGGGCGCCGTGGCGACAGTCCATTTACCGGGCGGCGGAGGCCATGACGGTCTTCGCGGTGATGACGGCGGGGCTCTTCCCCCTTATCCACGTGGGCCGGCTCTGGCACGCGTACTGGCTCATCCCGTACCCCAACTCCCGCTTCCTCTGGCCCAACTTCAAATCGCCGCTGGTGTGGGACGTCTTCGCGGTGACCACCTACTTCACCGTCTCGGCGGTGTTCTTCTTCCTGGGCACCATCCCGGACCTGGCCGCGGCGCGTGACCGGGCCACCGGGCTCCGGAAGAAGTTCTACGAGGTGATCTCGCTGGGCTGGCGCGGGACCGACCGGCAGTGGCACCACTTCGGCAAGGCGTACATCTTCCTGGCGGCGCTGGCGACACCGCTGGTGCTCTCGGTGCACTCGGTGGTGTCGTGGGACTTCGCCATGTCCATCGTGCCCGGATGGCACGCCACCATCTTTGCCCCCTACTTCGTGGCGGGGGCCATCTTCTCCGGCGTGGCCATGGTGATCACGCTCACCGTGCCGCTCCGGAAGATCTTCGGGCTGGAGGCCTACCTCACCACGAAGCACTTCGACGCGATGGCGAAGCTCTGTCTGCTCACCTCGCTCATCGTGCTCTACGCCTACCTGTCGGAGTTCTTCATGGCGTGGTACTCGGGTGAGGAGATCGAGCGCACCGCCTTCTGGAACCGCCTCTTCGGCGACTACTGGTGGGCCACCTGGACGATGCTCACCTGCAACGGCCTGGTGCCCATCATGCTCTGGTTCAAGCGGGTGCGGCATTCCATTCCGGCGCTCTTCGTCATCTCCATCTTCATCAACATCGGGATGTGGTTCGAGCGCTACGTCATCGTGGTGACGTCGCTGCACCATGAGTACGAGCCCTTCGCGTGGGGCATCTACCGGCCGTCGGTCACCGAGATGGCCATCATGGTGGGCTCCTTCTGCTGGTTCGGCTTCTGGTTCCTCCTCTTCACCAGACTCCTGCCGCCGGTGGCCATCCAGGAACTCAAGGAGGTCCTGCCGCCCCCGCTGCGGAAGAAGGCCAGGGCCGCGCACGGCGCGGAGGAGGCGCACGCATGAGTACCGGACTGCTGGCTTCGTACGAGTACCTCGACGCGGCGGTGGATGCCATCGAGGGTCTCCGCAAAGCGGGATTCCGCCCCACGGCATACTCGCCGTACCCGGAGCACCACATCGAGGAGGCGCTGGGCTACGACCAGAGCCCCGTGCGGGTCTGGACGCTGGTGGGTGGGCTCACCGGGACCGCCACCGGCTTCGCGTTCACCTCGTGGACCTCGCTGGACTGGCCGCTAGTGGTGGGCGGAAAGCCCATGATTTCCATTCCGGCCTATGTGGTGATCGCCTTCGAGCTCACGGTGCTCTTTGGTGCGCTCGCCACCGTCATCGGTCTCTTCATCCTGAGCAGGATTCCCGATTTCAAGCCTGCCGTGGTGTACGACCCGGAGTTCACCGCGGGTCGCTACGGCGTCTACGTGGAGGCCAGCGGGGAACGCCTGGCGGAGGCGCGCCGGATCCTCGAGGCTCAGGAGCCCGCCGAGCTGCGCGAGGGGGAGGGAGGACACGATGCTTAGCCGCCGAATGATCAGGCCACTGGTGGCGGGGCTGGCGCTGGCGACGCTGGCGGGGTGCAAGCCGCTGGACGACACCATGGTGATGATCTTCGGGCGCTCCATGCGCGACCAGCGCTCCTTCGATCCCTACGAGAACACACGGGGCGCCCCCGAGGGGTCCGTGGCCTTCGCCTACGGGAATGCTCCGGCGGCGCCGGGCGAGGTGAACGTGGGCCAGCCGGAGGGTGTGGCGGTGCCGCATCTCACGCAGGCCGACCTGGGCTTGCCCGGTGTGGGTTCGGAGAAGGTGCAGGCGCTGGTGAATCCCACCGATCCCGACGATCCCGAGTCGCTGGCCCGAGGCGAGGAGCTCTACATGCGCTTCTGCGTGGTGTGCCACGGGCCGGACGGGATCGGCGCCAACGCCTACATCGCCGACAAACACCCGATCCTGCCGGCGTACAACCTCTCGGGTCCCATCGTGGCCAACTACAGCGACGCATACATCTACACCATGATCCGCGTGGGCCGGGGGCTCATGCCGGAGTACGGGAGCCGCATCAGCGAGTTCGACCGGTGGAACGTGGTGAACTACGTGAGGAAACTGCAGCGCGACGCGGGCAACCTTCCCGCGGGGGGTGAGTGATGGCGCACGTGCACATCCCCTCCGAGATTCCTGTCCGGTATCTCCCGCGATCCAGGAACGCCTCGCTGCTGGCGGGCGCCATGTTCGTGGTGGGGCTCATCGCGTTCCTGGTGCGGCTCTCGCAGGATCCGCACGGGGCGTGGATCAGCTACGTGAGCAACTGGCTCTTCTTCACCAGCATCGCCGTCGGCGGGGTGCTCTTCGCCATGGCCACCTGGATCACCAAGGCCAGGTGGAACTGGTCGGTGCGGCGGGTGAGCCAGTCGTTCGCGGCGTTCCTCCCCATCTCGTTCCTCCTCCTCATCCCCATGGTGGTGCTGCTGCGGGAGAACTACTTCCCGTGGATCGAGATGATGGAGTACGACCACGTCGTGCAGAACAAGGCGGGGTATCTCAACATCCCCTTCCTCGTGACGCGGAACGTGGTGGGCCTCGCCGCCCTCTTCGGGATGGCCGTCTACTTCGTCTATCTGGCGCTGCGCCCGGACATGGGCCTGGTGAAGGGTCACGAGGAGGGCGACGCGAAGCGCGCCGGCTGGCGGGAGCGGCTCACCGCCGGCTGGATGGGTCAGGAGCAGGAGGAGGTGTCCTCGTACCGGCGCATGACCGCCATCGCGCCCGCCTTCGTCCTGGTCTACGCCGTGGTGATGAGTATCGTGAGCTACGACTGGGCCATGAGCCTGGAGCCCCACTGGTTCAGCACCATGTTCGGCCCCTGGTTCTTCATGGGGGCTTTCTGGGGCGGCATCGCCTCCACGGCGCTCTGGAGCCTGTACCTGCGCACGAAGCACACCGACTTCAAGAATCTCATCGGACTCCAGCAGCGTCACGACCTGGGTAAGCTCACCTTCGCCTTCTGCGTCTTCTGGACGTACCTTTTCTTCAGCCAGTACATCGTCATCTGGTACGGCAAGCTCCCGTGGGAGCAGGCGTGGATCGTGCGCCGCTCCGAGCCGGAGACGTGGGGGCCGTTCTCGCTCCTGGTGATCGTGCTCTGCTTCGTGATCCCCTTTGCGGGGCTCATCGGACGGAAGCCGAAGATGAAGCCCGCGTTTCTCGCCACCTTCGCCTCCGTCATCATGGTGGGCCTCTGGCTGGAGCGTTACGGGCTGGTGGCGCCGAGCCTCTGGCACGAGGGCGACCCCATCTTCAGCATCTGGCATCCCCTCATCGGGCTCATGTTCCTGGGCCTCTATCTGGGATCGGTGCGGTGGTTCCTGAGTACCTTCCCCGCCATTCAGATCTGGCAGCCCATGGTGGATCCCGAGTCGGTGGAGGCGGAACTCCCGGCGGAGGTGGCGGCGGGCCGCTGACGCGGCAGTCCCTCAGAACCTGGCGGACAGCACGGTCACGCCCAGGCCGGTGACACGGATGGGTCGGCCGGTGGGACCGGGGCGCTCCAGCAGCACCGGGTAGGGGAGCGGAAGCGCCGCCGAGGCGCGCCCCGACTCCAGCTGCAGCAGCGCCGCGCCCGGTGAAAAGGCGCGGGGTTCGCCCGACGCGCCGCCGTTCCTCCGGCGGAGGTCGTAGTCCCGCGTCGCCCACCGCCCCACCGCCAGCCCCGCCACGCTGGTGGCCAGCGGGATGGCCAGGGCGGTCTTCCCGTCGCCCACGCCTGCCAGGAGGTCGATGCCCAGACCGCCCAGGCCGCCGATGACGCCGGCGATGCTCACCAGGCGGGCTCGGCCCCGGCTGGGGTTCCAGACGGGCGCCCGGGCCATGGTGGTGGCCAGCCCCGCGTTGCCGCCCAGGAGTGTGGCGGCCAGCAGCGCATCTCCCTCCAGATCCAGGAGGAGGCCGCCCGCCAGCCCGAACCAGGTGCCCCACAGCGCGCCGAAGTTCACTGTGGTGGCCACCCCGGCGGAGATCGGCCGCCGGGCCAGCACCGAGCCGACGGCCACGCCCGCCAGGCTCCCCAGCACCGTCGCGGCCATGGCCTCCTCCCCGGCGCCATCCGCGTCGTAGCAGACCTCGCCGTCGGGTGTGACGTCACAGGTGCGCTGGACGCCCCAGTCGAAGACCTCGCGCCAGCCCAGCCCCTGCCACCCACCCCACGTGCCCCCGAGGGAGACGGCACGAGCCTGCCCCTCGGTGGGCCGCAGGGAGCGCGCGAGG
>WGEM01000323.1 GCA_015492755.1 Gemmatimonadota bacterium
GCCTCAGGGGTGATCCAGTGGGCGATGTACGCCACCGCCGCCCCGTCCAGGCGCGCGTCCAGCGCCTCCAGCACGTCGCCGAAGGCGATCTCGTCGCACATGAGCGCCTCCCGGAGCTCCTCCACCTCGGCGCTCTCGCCGGCGGGAGGGACCGCCGAGCCGTCGGCGCGGCGCGCCACCAGGAGGCCCGTCTCCTCGAAGGCCTCCCGGAGCGCCGCCAGGTAGTACGCCAGCGCCGGCGGCACCGCGTCGGCGGCCAGCCCCAGGCGCGCGGCGGCGCCGGAGGCGTCCAGCCCCCCCAGTCGCGACGTCACCCGGGCGTCGTCCGCCTCACCCGCATCCACCCGACCGCCGGGGAAGACGTAGGCGCCGGGCACGAAGCCGGCGGAGCGGTTGCGCTTCAGGAGGAGCACCTCCAGCCCCCCGGCGCCGTCGCGCAGGAGCACGATGGTGGCCGCGGGCCGCGGCGTCGCGGGGGTGGCGGGGGGCTCCTCCAGTTGCCGGGCGAAGCGCTCCGGGAGCCGGTGGAAGGGAATGACGAAGTCGGGTTTGTCGCTCATGTGCAGGAGTGCCGGGACGTGAAGTCGTGGTCGCGGGCGGGAGCCGTCACCCCGAAGGACACCGGGGAGACCAGGAGGTTTCGGGGAGCCAGCGGGCGATGAGCTCCGCCAGCGCCGGATCATAGGCGCGGAGTTCCTCCCGGGTGTTCACGTGGTTGTGCACGCCGGGCTGGTTCTCGCGGTTGGCGTCGAACCATGACTGCACGCCCTCCGCCCAGTACTCCTTGTAGTCAGTGCCGGCGTAGGTGCCGGACCAGAGACCGGCATCTTTCGCCGCCTCGAACGCCGCGCGCAGCTCCCCGTCGAAGGCCGGGTCCACGAAATCGATCCCCACCAGGTGCAGCGTATGCGCGAACTCGTGCACCAGGATGCTCTCGCCGGCGTACCGGTCGCCGGCCAGACAGAGGAGATTCTCCTCCCCCACGCTGGTGACCGGCACCTGGGGCGTGCCCCCCACGCCGCGGGCGCGGGCGTCCCAGTCCACGTCGGGGTCGTCCTTCAGGAAGGCGTGCTCGGGGATGGTGGTGGTGCCCTCCGACTCGGCGATGACCGCCACGAAGGCCTCCGCCTCCACCAGGAAAGCCCAGATCAGCGGCTGGCCGGCGATCATGGAGTCCTTGATCTCGGCGGCCACCTCCAGCGCCGGGTCCCGCACCTTCTCCGAGCTCACCACGGGGATGTTGTTGGTGACGATGATCTTCCGGTAGAAGGGGTTCATCTCGTAGATCTGCAGCGCCAGCGTGTCGCAGTAGGCGCCTTCGCACGGCGCAATGGAGGAGTCCCCCGCCAGGAACACCACAGGTGGCGCCACCGCCTCGCCGTTGCACGCCAGCGCCGCCAGGAGCGGCACCAGCGCACCGGCGAGCGTGAGGCCGACGCGCCGCCTCACCTCAGTGACCCGCCGCCATGCCATCCTTTCTCGGATCCGAGCCGGCGGCCCAGCCGCGCGGCAGTTTGAGGACGGCCTGGGCCCCGCCGAAGGCCACGCCGCGCCAGTCGCGGATGGTGTGGCCCAGCTCCTCCAGTTGCGCCGCCACGCCGGGCTCCAGGTTCTCGATGGCCACCCGCGTGCCGGAGAAGTGGCGGAAGCGTGCGGCGTCGATGGCCTCCTGGGGATCCATCCCGAACTCGATCATGTTGAGGAGCACCTGCACGTGCCCCTGCGGTTGCATGGAGCCCCCCATGACCCCGAACGAGAGCCAGGGCTCGCCGTCCTTCGTGACGAAGGCGGGGATGATGGTGTGGAAGGGCTTCTTGCGGGGCGCCAGCTCGTTGGGGTGACCCTTCTCCAGCGTGAATCCGGCGCCCCGGTTCTGCAGCACCAGTCCGGTGCCGGGAATCACCACCCGCGACCCGAAGTAGCCGTAGATGGAGTTGATGAAGGAGATCATGTTGCCCTCGCCGTCGGCCACGGTGAGGTAGATGGTCTCCGACTCCGTCACCAGGCGGCCGGGGTCCGGCCGGTGGGCGGCGTGGCGCGGGTCGATGAGGCGGGCGCGCTCCGCCAGGTAGTCGGGGTCCAGGAGCGCCTCCGGCCGCACGTCCATGTGGTCCGGGTCCGCCACGTACCTCGCCAGGTCGGCGTGGGCCAGCTTCTTCGCCTCGATGAGGGTGTGGAGATAACGGGCCGAGTTGTGCCCCATGGCCTTGAGGTCGAAGCTCTCCAGCATCTTGAGCATCTGGAGCGCCGCGATCCCCTGCCCCGGCGGGGGGAGCTCGTGGAGCCGGTAGCCCCTGTACTCCACGCTCAGCGGCTCCACCCAGCGGACCTCGTGGTCCACGAGGTCCTGAAGCGTGAGGTAGCCGCCCATGGCCGCCAGCCCCTCCACGATCTCCCGCCCCAGCTCGCCGCCGTAGAAGACGCCCACGCCCCCCTCGGCGATGCGGCGGAAGGTGCGGGCCAGGTCCGGGTTGCGGAACCACTCACCCGCCCGGGGTGCGCGCCCGTCGATGAGGAAGGTGGCGGCGGCGCCCGGATCGCGCTTGAGCCCCTCCACGGTGCCTGCCCAGTCCTGCGCGATGATGGGCGAGACGGGAAAGCCCTCGTGGGCGATGCGGATGGCGGGCTCCAGCGCTTCGGCCAGCGAGCGCGTGCCGTACCGCTCCAGGAGCGCGTTCCAGCCCGACAGCGCCCCCGGCACCGTCACCGAGCTGGGCCCCGATCCCGGGACCCGGGTCTCGCCCGCGGCGCGGAGCGCCTCGGCGTCCACCTTCGAGCCGGAACGGCCCGAGGCGTCCAGCCCCACGAGGCGGCCCTCGTGGGCCCACCAGAGGATGACGAACATGTCGCCGCCAGCGCCCGTCATGTGCGGCTCCACCACGTTGAGCACCGCCGCGGCGGTCACCGCGGCGTCCACGGCGTTGCCGCCGTGCTCCAGCACGTCCAGCGCCGCGGCGGTGGCCAGCGGCTGGCTGGTGGCGACGGCGCCGTGGGGGGCGTAGACGGTGGAGCGCCCCGAGTTGGTGGCGGGGCTGGTGACGGGCCGGTTCAACTGCGCGGCTCCGGCGGTGGCGCCTCCCAGCAGGAGAACGGTGACGGCGGCGAGGGTGTGAAGTCGACGCATGTCGGTGCTCCGTGCCGGGGTTGAAGACGGGGGCGCGCCTGGACGCTCACACTATCGAACCGGGTCCAGAATCACCACATCGCCGGAGAAGAGCTCACGCAGCCGCTCCACCTCCTCCCGGCCGGCGTGGGGCGCCCCCCAGTGGATGGGCACCAGCGTCGAGGCGCCGCACACTTCCGCCGCCCGCGCGGCGTCCTCCACGCCCATGGTGTACTCCCCGCCGCACGGCAGGAAGGCCACGTCGCACCGGATGCCGTGCATGGCGTCCAGGAAGTCGGTGTCGCCGGCGTGGTAGTAGGTGGTATCGCCCACGGTGAACACGTACCCCAGCCAGCCGTGTTCCGGCAGGTGGTACTTCTTGTCGATGTTGTAGGCGGGCACCGCCAGGACGTCGAATCCGTCCAGCTGGAGCATGTCACCCGGCCGCATGAAGTGGTCGGCGTCCGCCAGCAGGTGCTTCATGGAGGCGGGCGCCACCACGATGGTGTCCGGTGTGCGTACCCGGGCGATGTCCTCTTCGGAGAAGTTGTCGTAGTGGGGATGCGTGAGGAGCACGTAGTCGGCGCGGACGTCCTCGTCGACGTGCCAGGGATCCACCAGGATCTCCAGCCCCGCGTTCCGGATGCGGATGGAGGTGCCGCGGAACCAGGTGAGGTCTTCGGGAGGTTGGACCATGGAGCGCCCTCGGTGGCGCGGGAGGGACCGAACCGCCAAGCTACGAGGCACGGCGCGCGTGAAAAAGTGGTGCGTGGTGTCCCCGTCTCCGCCACTTTGGCAGTGAATCATGCGCTCCAGGCATGAATGGCGCCACCGGCGGTGGCAA
>WGEM01000324.1 GCA_015492755.1 Gemmatimonadota bacterium
ATGGTGGCGAAGATCCGCGAGGAGGGGTTGGAGCGCTCGCAGATCGAGTCCCTGGCCCGCCACCTCACCGAGGTTATCGGACCGCGCCTTACCGGCTCGCCGGGGATGCGGAAGGCCAACGACTGGACGGTGGAGAAGTTCCGCGAGTGGGGGCTGGCCAACCCGGTGGTGGAGCCGTGGGGGGAGTTCGGACGGGGCTGGACCAACGAGGCGTACGAGGGCCGGATCCTCACCCCCTTCCAGCAGCCGCTCCACGGCCAGCCGCTGGCGTGGACGGGGAGCACCGACGGGCTGGTGCGCGGCCCCGCGGTGGTGGTCCAGGTGGACAGCGCCGCCGACGTGGAGCGAGTTCGCGGGAAGCTGCGGGGCGCGTTCATTCTCTACGAGCCGCCGGGTGAGGTGGAGCCGGAGTGGGAGCACCGCCCCCGCCGCTTCTCGCTGGAGTCGCTCCTGGAGCCGCCGCCGGAGCGTGCGGGGGTGCCGCGCGACGCGGAGGCAGCCCGCCGGCGGATGGCCCGGTTCCGCGCGCTGCGCCAGGCGCGGGACGCGCTGAACGCGCTGGCGGAGGAGGAGGGCGCGCTGGCGTTCCTCCGGATCTCCTCGAGGCAGGACGGCGTCATCCGGGGCGGGAGCGCCGGCAGCCGGGAGCCCGACGCGCCGGAGGGCCTGCCCCACGTGGCGCTCTCCCGCGAGCAGTACAACCAGATCTACCGCAACGTCACCCACGGCGTGCCGGTGGAGATCGAGATGCGGGTGGAGAACCGATTCCACACCGACGACCTCCAGGCCTACAACTCCTTCGCCGAGATCCCGGGCACCGACAAGGCGGACGAGTACGTGATGCTGGGTGCGCACCTGGACTCGTGGCACATGGGGGGAGGCGCCACCGACAACGCCGCCGGCTCGGTGGTGATGATGGAGGCGATGCGCATCCTGAAGGCGGTGGGCGCGCGGCCGCGGCGCACCATCCGCATCGCCCTCTGGAGCGGGGAGGAGCAGGGTCTCCTGGGATCCCGGGCGTGGGTGCGCAACCACCCCGAACTCCACGACCGCATCTCGGCCTATGTGAACGTGGACAATGGAACCGGCCGCATCCGCGGGATCTGGGATCAGTCCAACGAGAAGGCCATCCCCGTCTTCGAGCAGATCCTCTGGCCCTTCCGTGACCTGGGTGTGGTGGCGGTGCGCCACGGCAACACCGGGGGCACCGACCACCTGGCCTTCGACGCCGCGGGGATTCCGGGGTTCAACTTCATTCAGGATCCCATCGAGTACGGCATCAACACCCACCACACGGAGCTGGACACCTTCGATCACCTCGTGCTGGACGACCTGAAGCAGGCGGCGGTGGTGGTGGCGTCCACCGTATATCATCTCGCCATGCGTGAGGAGATGATGCCCAGGAAGGAGGGGCCGGCGAACTGAGGATGGGGAGCCGCTGTTACATTCCCCGTCCATGTTCGACTACACGCTGGAAGCCACGGAGGGCGCGGCGCGGCGCGGGCACTTCCTCACACCCCACGGCGTCGTACCCACACCCACCTTCATGCCCGTGGGCACGCAGGCCACGGTGAAGAGTCTCACCCCCGAAGAGGTGGCGGGGGTGGGCGCGCGCATGGTCCTGGCCAACACCTATCACCTGTATCTGCGTCCGGGCCATGAGCTGGTGCGGGAGCTGGGCGGGCTCCACGACTTCATGCGGTGGGACGGCCCCATCCTCACCGACTCCGGCGGCTTCCAGGTCTTCTCGCTGGCCTCCATCCGGAACATCGACGACGACGGCGTGACCTTCCAGAGCCACCTGGACGGCTCCAGCCACCGCTTCACGCCGGAGTCGGTCATGGAGATCCAGCGGGCGCTGGGCGCGGACGTCATCATGGCCTTCGACGAGTGTCCTCCCGGCGGCGCCGACCGGCGCACCGCCGAGGAGGCGAACCGGCGCACGCTGGACTGGCTGGAGCGCTGCCTCCGGCGCTTCCGGGAGCTGGAGGCCGAATCTCCGGTGCCGGAGCAGGCACTCTTCCCGGTGCTCCAGGGCAACGTATACGACGATCTCCGCCTCGACATGGCCCGCGCGGTGCGCGCCATGGACGACTGGCCCGGTTACGGGATCGGCGGCCTCAGCGTGGGCGAGGCGAAGGAGGACATGTGGCGCACGCTGGAGGTCCTCCACGAGGAGATTCCCGCCGGGCGGCCCCGCTACCTCATGGGGGTGGGCTACCCCGATGACCTCCTGGAGGCCATCGCCCGGGGATGCGATCTCTTCGACTGCGTGGCGCCCACGCGCAACGCCCGCCACGGCACCGCCTGGACGGCGGAGGAAGGGCAGGTGAACTTGAAGGCCGCCCGCTTCCGGGCGGACAGGAGGCCCATCGACCCGGGGTGCGACTGCATGGCGTGCCGCCGCTATGACCGGGCTTATCTGCGACACCTGGTGGTGGCGGGGGAGTGGCTGGCCATCCGGCTCCTCTCCATCCACAACCTCCGCTTCCTCCTGCGCCTCACGGAGGAGGCGGCCCGCCGCATCGGCGAGGGCACGTTCGCCTCGTGGAGCGCGGAGTGGCTGGAGCGCTACCGCGCCGCCCGGGGCGCCGACAGACAGGACAACCACAACGGAGAAGGACGTTGACGCTACCGCTTCATCTCATGTTCGCGTCGCCCCAGGGGGGCGGCGGCGCGGGCACGGTCTTCCTCATCCAGATGGTGGCCATCTTCGCCATCTTCTACTTCCTCCTCATCCGGCCGCAGGCCAAGGAGCGGCAGCGGCACGAGGAGATGTTGAAGGGTATCAAGAAGGGTGATGAGATCGTCACCAACGGCGGGATCATCGGGAAGGTGGTGCACGTGGACGGAAACCGCCTGACGGTCCGCACCGGCGACAACACCCGTGTCACCGTCGACCGCACCCGGGTGGCGGCGGTGCTGGACCCCAGGCGCCGGGACGGCGACGGCGAGGAGTAGGACGCAGACGTGGCGGTTCGTGAGATCGTGCTGCTGGGCGACCCCGTGCTCCGGCGCAAGGCGGAGGAGGTGACCTCCTTCGACGCGCGCCTCCAGGAACTGGTGCGCGACATGTTCGAGACGATGTACCACGCGGAGGGGATCGGCCTGGCTGCGCCGCAGATCGGCATCCCGGAGCGCGTCCTGGTGGTGGACCTCCGCCGCGAGGACGAGCCGGAGGCGCGGGTGGCGCTGGTGAACCCCCGGGTGGTCTGGTCCAGCGACGTCACCGACCGCGCCCCGGAAGGCTGCCTCAGCATCCCGGGGTTGGAAGAGGTGGTGGAGCGGCCCGAGGCGGTGCACGTCGAGGGCTTCGACCCCGAGGGGGCGCCGGTGCGTATCGAGGCCGACGAACTCTTCGCCCGGGCGCTGCAGCACGAGATCGACCACCTGGACGGGATCCTCTTCATCGACCGGGTGAGTCCGCTGAAGCGGCGCATGCTCATGAAGAAGTGGAAGAAGCTGCAGGCCGAGGCGAAGTGAAGATCCTCTTCTGGGGCACACCCCGCTTCGCCGTCCCCTCCCTGCGCGCCCTCACCGACGAGGGCTTCGAGGTGGTGGGCGTGGTGACGCAGCCCGACCGGCCGGCGGGGCGCGGGCGGAGGCTCCAGCCCTCGCCGGTGAAGGAGGCCGCGCTGGAGCAGGGGATCCCGGTCCTCACCCCGGAGCGTCCGCGCGGCGAGGAGTTCCTCGCCGGACTCCGGGCGCTGGAGCCGGAGCTGTCGGTGGTGGTGGCGTACGGCCACATCCTGAAGCGTGAGGTCCTGGGCCTTCCGCCGATGGGCTCCATCAACGTGCACGCGTCGCTCCTCCCGGAACTGCGCGGCGCGGCGCCCATCAACTGGGCCATCGCCCGGGGATACGACGAGACGGGCGTCACCATCATGCGGATGGTGGAGGCCATGGACGCGGGGCCCATCCTGCACCAGGTGCGCGAACCCATCCTGGCGGACGAGACGGCGTCGGAGCTCACCCTCCGCCTGGCGGAGCTGGGCGCCGAAGCGCTGGTGGAGGCACTCACGCTCCTGCAGGCCGGTGGCCTCCAGGAGGTGGAGCAGGAGCACGACCGGGCCACCTTCGCGCCCAAGATCGACCGCACCACCGCCCGCATCGACTGGACGCGGAGCGCCGAGGAGCTGCACCGCCACATCCGCGCCATGGACGCGGTACCCGGCGCCTGGGCGGAGCTGGACGGCCAGCAGGTGAAACTCTTCCGGCCGAAGCTGGTGGAGGCTGACGAGGCGGGCGAACTCGTCCTCACCCCGCCGGGCGGCAACGGCGGCCCGCCGCCGCCGGAGGCGCCGGAGCCGGGACAGGTGCTGGCGGCGGACGCCCGCCGCGGCCTGGTGGTGCAGACCGGATCAGGGCCGCTTCGCATTCTGGAGGTGCAGCCGCCGGGGAAGCGGCGCATGGAGGCCCGGGACTGGATCCTCGGGCGGGGTGTGGAGGCGGGGCGGCGCTTCCGCTGAGCCGGAGCGAAGAGACGCCGTGAGGGGACACGGGGAGGAGCTGCCGCGGCTGCACGTGGTCACCGACGACGCGGTGCTCGCCCACCCGGACTTCCTGGAACGCGCCGGCGCCGCCCTGGCCGCCGGGAGGCGGGAGGTGGCGCTCCACCTGCGGGGCCCCGGCACGCACGCTCGCCGCCTCTTCGAGCTGGCGGAGGCGCTCCGCGCCGCCGCGGAGGCGGAGGGGGCGTCGCTGGCGGTGAACGAGCGGGTGGACGTGGCGCTGGCGGCGGGTGTCGGCTGGGTGCACTGCCCGCGCCGGGGGTTCTCGCCGGGGGTGGCCCGCGCCCTCCTGGAGGCGTACCGCGCGGACGCGCACATCCCCGTGCGCGTCGGCGTCTCCTGCCATGACCCCGAGGAGGCGACGCGCGCCAAGGATGCCGGGGCGGACTACCTCTTCGTGGGGAGCGTGTACCCCACCGCCAGCCACCCGGGTGTGCCGGGAGGGGGGGCGGCGCTGGTGGCCGGCGTGCACCGCGCCCTGGGGGGCGCCCGGGTGCCCCTGGTGGCCATCGGCGGCGTCACGCCGGAGAGGGTGGCCGAGCTCCGCAACGCGGGGGCCCACGGGGTGGCGGTCATCCGCGGCGTGTGGGCGGAGAGGGACCCGCACGGCGCCGTCCTTCGATATCTTGAGGTGCTGGATCGGGAGCCCCGCGGGCACGGATCGGGAGATGACGACGCGGGCGGCGGCACTTCGAACTCAGGACGACGATGCGATGACTGATGAGGCCGTCACCATCCGGGTCCGCCTCAACGGCAAGGACCGCGAGATCGAGGCGGGCCACACCGTGCGCTCGCTCCTGGACGCGCTGGAACTCCACCCCGGGACGGTGGTGGTGGAGCTCAACCGCGAGATCCTGGAGCGGGACCGCTACGGCGAGGTGGAGATTCACGACGGCGACACCATCGAACTCGTTCACTTCGTGGGCGGGGGATGAGACGATGACCGAGAGCACGCAGGAACTGGAGACGCTGCAGGCGCTGGACACCCCCTTCGAGATCGGCGGGGTGCGGTTCACCTCGCGCCTCATCGTGGGTACCGGCAAGTACGCCGACAACCGGGTCATGGTGGACGCCATCCGCGCCAGCGGTGCCGAGATGGTCACCGTGGCGGTGCGGCGGGTGGACCTGGACCGCTCGAACGAGGAGGGGATCCTGCATCACCTGGATCCCGACGAGTTCTTCCTCCTGGCCAACACCGCCGGATGCACCACCGCCGAAGACGCCGTCCGCTATGCCCGTCTCGCCCGGGCCGCCGGCTTCAACGAGTTCGTCAAGCTGGAGGTCATCGGCGACGAGCGTACCCTCCTGCCAGACGTCTACGGAACGCTGGAGGCGGCGCGGATCCTGGTGGATGAAGGCTTCAAGGTCATGGCCTACACCAACGACGACCTGATCACCGCGCTGAAGCTGGAGGACGCCGGATGCGTGGCGGTGATGCCGCTGGCCAGCCCCATCGGGAGCGGGCTGGGGGTGGTGAACCCCTACTTCATTCGTGAGATCAAGCGCCGCCTCAGCGTCCCGGTCATCGTGGACGCGGGTGTGGGCACCTCCTCGGATGCGTGCATCACCATGGAGCAGGGCGTGGACGGTGTGCTCATGAACACCGCGCTGGCGGCGGCGGACGATCCGGTGCGCATGGCGCACGCCATGAAACACGCGGTGTGGGCGGGACGGATGGCGTATCTGGCGGGGCGGATGCCCGCGCGGGAGATCGCGGTGCCGTCCTCCCCCACCGAGGGGATGCTGGACTGAGCCTCAGCGCCCGGGCCGCCGCGCTGGACGTGCGGCTGCAGGTGGAGCGGGGCCGCCGGCTGGACCGGGCCTTCGCCGCGGTGGCCGCCGGGCTCGAGCCCAGGGAGCGCGCCTTCGCCCAGGAGCTGGCGTACGGCACCACGCGTCTGCGCGGGCGCCTGGACCACCTCCTGGAGCGCCACCTGGACCGGTCGCTTCCGGCGCTGCAGCCCGTGGTGCGCGAGGTCCTGCGTCTGGGCGCGTATCAGGTGCTGGAGATGGGCGGCGTGCCGGTCTACGCCGCCGTTTCGGAGTCGGTGGAACTGGCCCGGAGCCGGGGCGCCGCCCGGGCGGCGGGGCTGGTGAACGCGGTGCTCCGGCGCGTCGCCGCCGACGGCGCGCGCATGGAGTTCTTCCCGGCCCCCGCGGCCGATCTGGTGGGGTTCCTGAGTACCTGGGGCTCGCATCCGCGCTGGATGGTGGAGCGCTGGCTGGAACGCTACGGGCCGGAGGTCACCCGCGCGCTGGTGGAGGCGGACAACACTCGCCCCGAACTCTATCTGGTGCCCCTCCGCACCCCCGTGGAGGAGGCGCTGGCGGCGCTGGCCGCCGCCGGTGTGGCCGCGGACGCCGTCCCGGACGTCCCCGGCGTGCTGCGGGTGGAGGGCGCATCCACGCCTCAGGAGGCGCTGGCGGCGGTGCCGGACGCGGTGGTCCAGGATCCCGCGGCGCACCTGGTGGTACGCTACGCCGGAGCGGAGCCGGGCACGAAGGTTGCAGACCTGTGTTCCGCCCCGGGAGGCAAGGCGCTCGCTCTGGCCCGACACGCCTCCTATACTCTGGCCGCCGATCGCTCGGAGGTACGTCTGCGCATGGTTCGAGACAACGCCCTGCGGACGGGTGTGCGGGTGGGATGTGTGGTGGCGGATGCCGCGAGTCCACCAGTCCGCCCCGTGGACCTCGTGCTGCTGGACGCACCGTGCACCGGCACCGGCACGCTGCGCCGGCACCCCGATGCGCGCTGGTCGCTCATGCCCGGGGACGTGGCGAAGATGGCCGCCGTGCAGGACCGGCTCCTGGAGGGCGCCGCCGCCGCGGTGGCGGTGGGGGGTGTGCTGGTCTACGCCACCTGTTCGCTGGAGCCGGAGGAAAACGAGGAGCGGGTGGAGGCCTTTCTGGCCAGGCATCCCGAATTCTCCCTGGAGTCCTCCGACACCGTGCCGGGGCGCTTCGTCGACGCCCGCGGCCGACTGAGTGTGCGCCCCGGCGCGTGGCCGTACGACGGCGCCTTCGCCGCCCGGCTGCGGAGGGCTGCGTGAGGCTGGGCGGGTCGCTGGCACGCCGCCGCGGCAAGGGGCCGGGCCGCCGCCGCTCCGGCCCCGCCCGTGGAGGGCGCAAGGGCGCCGACACCGCCACCCGCTCGTCGCGGGGCTTCTGGATGGGCGCGCTGGCGGTGGTGGGGCTGGGCTGGGCGGCGGGATATCTGGTGGCCACGCGGGTGCTCTTTCCCGCCCCGCCGCCTCCCGGCGACCTCTTCGAGGTGCCGGACCTGCGCGGGCTGGGGCTGGCCAGCGCCCGGGAACGCCTGGCGGGTCTGGGGCTCGAGGTGGGGGAGGTGGACTCGCTGGCCCGCGATG
>WGEM01000325.1 GCA_015492755.1 Gemmatimonadota bacterium
CTCTACCTGCCCCTTCCCGGCGCCAGCCCGGAGGAGGTGGAGAACCGTCTCCTGGTCCCGCTGGAGAACGTCCTCTCCGGCATCGAGGGTGTCGAGTACGTCTACAGCCACGCGGAGACGGGCTTCGGCCTGGTGACGGTGCGCTACGAGGTGGGCCGGGACATGGAGGAGAGCCTGGTCCAGCTCTACAGCACCCTAATGAAGTACGCGGACCGGATGCCGCCGGGGCTGCGCTTCCCCCTGGTGAAGACCGTCACCATCGACGACGTGCCCTTCTTCACCGCCACCCTGCGGGGCGCCGGCCTGGACGGGGCGGAGCTCCGCAGGCTCGCGGATGAGCTGCGGATCGAGCTGGAGGCCGTTGGGGAGGTGCGGGACGTGGAGGTGGTGGGCGGCTACCCCCGGGAGGTGCGGGTGGAGCTGGATCCCGAGCGCCTGGCGGCCTACGGGATCGACCCGCTGCAGGTGGTGGAGCGGCTGCGGAGCGAGAATGCCGAGACCGACGCCGGGTCGTTCACTTTCGACGACCGGACGGTGCGGGTCACCGCCGGGCCCTTCCTCTCCGACGCGGCGGCGGTGGCCGGCGTGGTCCTGGACGTCCGGGACGGCGCCCTGGTGCAGGTGGGCGACGTGGCCGAGGTGCGGGACGGACCGGCGGAGGTGACCCACTACACCTTCCACGGCCAGGAGGGCGCCTGGACGCCGATGGTGGCGCTGGCGGTCTCCAAGCGGGCGGGCGCCGACGCCACCCGCCTCGGGCGGGCGCTGGAGCAGCGGCTGGAGGAGTCGCGGGGCCGCCTCCTGCCGGAGGACGTGCAGGTGGAGATCTCCCGCAACTACGGCGAGACGGCCCGCCACAAGGTGGTGACGCTCCAGGAGCACCTGGTGATGGCGGTGGCGGCGGTGGGCCTGGTCATCCTCCTCACCATGGGATGGCGCAGCGCTCTGGTGGTGATGATGGCGGTGCCCGTCACCTTCGCCCTCACCCTCTTCGTGTACCAGGTCTTCGGCTACACGCTGAACCGGGTGACGCTCTTCGCGCTCATCTTCGTCACCGGGATCGTCATCGACGACTCCATCATCGTGGCGGAGAACATGGAGCGGCACTTCCGCATGCGGGACCGCCCCCTGAAGGCCGCCGCGAAGGCGGCGGTGGACGAGGTGGGCAACCCCACCATCCTGGCCACGCTCACCGTCATCGCGGCCGTGCTTCCCATGCTCTTCGTGCGGGGCCTCATGGGCCCGTACATGAGCCCCATGCCGGTGGGCGCCACCGTGGCGATGCTCTTCAGCCTGGGGGTGGCCCTCACCATCACGCCATGGCTGGCCTTCAAGCTCCTCAGGGGACAGCACGCCGGGCACGAGGGCGGCGGCTACGTCCTGGAGGAGACGAAGATCTACCGGCTCTACGACCGGGCCATGCGGCCGCTCCTGAACCGCCCCCGGCGGATGTGGGCCATGCTGGGCGGGGTGATGGTCCTCCTCCTGGCGGCCGGGAGCATGTTCCTCACCCGCACCGTCGCAGTGAAGATGCTCCCCTTCGACGACAAGAACGAGGTGCAGGTGATCCTGGACCTCCCGGAGGGAACGCCGCTGGAGACCACGCTGGCGCTGGCCACGGACGTGGGCCGGGCGGTGGCGTCGGTGCCCGAGGTGGCCGACATCCAGCTCTACGCCGGGGTCCCGGCGCCCTTCAACTTCAACGGGATGATCCGCCACTACTACCTGCGGCGTGCGCCCAACATGGCGGACCTGCAGGTGAACCTGGTGGACAAGGGGGAGCGCAGGGCCCGCAGCCACGACGTGGCCCGGGCGCTCCGCCCTCTGGTGGAGGAGGTGGTGAGCCGTTCCGGCACCGGGGCGCGGGTCAAGGTGGTGGAGGTCCCGCCGGGCCCGCCGGTGATGTCCACGCTGGTGGCGGAGATCTACGGCGGCGACGAGGCCGAGCGGGTGCGGGTGGCCCGTGAGGTGATGGCCCGCTTCGAGGCCCACCCCGGAGTGGTGGACGTGGACTGGTCGCTGGCGGACCCCCAGCGGGAGCTGCGCCTTGACGTGGACGCCGAGAAGGCGGCCCTCTCCGGCGTGAGTAAGGAGCAGGTGGTGGGCGCCCTGGCCGTCGGCCTGGGCGGACAGGTGGTGGGGCAGCTCTCGGTGCCGGAGTCGCGCACGCCGGTCCCGGTGCGGGTGCGCCTCCCGGAGACGGAGCGCTCGGGGCTGGGCCGCCTGGGGCGGCTCCACGTGGCCTCGCGGACCGGCGCCATGGTGCCCGTGGCCGAGCTGGTGCGGGTTGCCGACACGGAGCGCGCCCAGGTGGTGGACCGCAAGAACGGCCGGCGCGTGGTGTACGTGATGGCCGAGGTGGCCGGGGAGGAGGAGAGCCCGGTGTACGCCATCCTCGACCTGGAGAAGGAGCTGGACGGGATCACCGTGGCGGGCGGCGCCCCCCTGGGGCGGCTCTTCAGCCGGCAGCCCATGGTGACGGACCGTCCGGTGATGAAGTGGGACGGCGAGTGGCAGATCACCTTCGAGGTCTTCCGGGACCTGGGGATCGCCTTCGCCGGTGCGCTGGTCCTCATCTACGTCCTCATCGTGGCGTGGTTCGGGTCCTTCACCACGCCGTTGGTGATGATGGCGGCGATCCCCCTCACGCTGGTGGGGATCGCTCCGGGGCACCTGCTGGCCGGGGCCTTCTTCACCGCCACCTCCATGATCGGGATGATCGCGCTGGCGGGGATCATGGTTCGCAACGGTATCCTCCTCATCGACTACCTGGAGGCCCGCACCGCCGCCGGCGTGCCGCTGGCCGACGCGGTCATCGAGGCCGGTGCGGTGCGCACCCGGCCCATCGCCCTGACGGCGGGGACGGTGGTGATCGGCGCCGTGGTGATCCTCTTCGATCCCATCTTCCAGGGGCTCGCGGTGGCGCTCATCGCCGGCGCGCTGGCATCCACGGTGCTGACGCTGGTGGTGGTGCCGGGGATCTACTTCCTCATGAAGCGTGAGCCGCCCGCCCGGGGACCCAGGGACCCGGCGGAGCGCGATCCCCGCCCCGAACCCCGCACGCC
>WGEM01000326.1 GCA_015492755.1 Gemmatimonadota bacterium
GTGGACATCCTGGCGCCGCCCCTCCTGGCCTACCGCCTCCGCGAGGGCTTTCCCGAGAGCCTGGAGGGCGAGCCCTTCCTCCTTCCCGCCGAAGGGTACCGGCTCCGGAGCTCGCTGGACGACTGGTTCGCGCGTCTGGGGCTTCAACCCAGGGTCTTCGCCGAGATCGAAGACAACGACCTGGTGCACGCCTTCGCCGAGGCGGGCGCCGGCCTCTTCGCCGCCCCGTCGGTCATCTCCGACGACCTGCGCGTCCGCTACGCTGTGGAGGTGGTGGGGCGCGCCGAGGGCGTGGTGGAGGAGTTCTTCGCCATCACGCCGGAGCGGCTCCTGAAGCACCCCGCCATCGTGGCCATCACCGAACAGGCGCCCCACGAGCTCCTCCTGGACACGGAGTAGGCAGGCGCTCACGGAGTGGACGGCCGGTGACGCCGCCGGAGGAGCGCTGGGGCGCGACATAAGATCGCGTTATATAGCAAAGACTAAAGATGTATTGGACGTTATGCACTGCCGGGCGGTATCGTTCCCTGGACCTGTGCAACGCACCCCTTGCCCCGCTCCGTCCATGCTGCCGCGTCCCCACCCGGCCCACGCACCTGCCTCGGTCCGCTCCTGCGGGCCCCGCGCCGTGCTGGCCGCCATCGACCTGGTGGACGCCGAGGCCCGCGCCACGGCGCGCACGGTGCTGGCGGCGGCGGAGCGCATGGCGGAGGTGCTGGACGCGGAGCTCCACGTGGTGCATGCCTGGCAGGGTCTGGGGGAGAGCATCCTCTCGTGCCCCGTGCGCGGGATGGGCTCCGTGGCGTTCCGCCCGCACCTGGTGGAACTCCAGCGCGTCCGGCACACCGAGGCCCGCCGCTTCTGCCTGAGGATACTGGGTCCCGGCGAGTGGCGCCTTCATGTCCGCCACGGAAGCCCCGTCGCCGTCATCGCCGAGGTGGCGGCGGCGCTCGGTGGAGCGGGACTCCTGGTGCTGGGCCTTCCGCAGCGTCGCGGCGTGGCGGGCCTCTTCCGGGGGCGCACCGCGCGACACGTGCTGGACCACATCGAGTGTGACGTCCTCGCGGTACGCCCGCGATCCACCTGACACGCCACCATGACACGACTTCCGAAACACGCCCGGTTGAAAAAGGAACTGGGCCTGATGGACGTGTACGCCATCAGCACCGGCGCCATGTTCAGCTCCGGCTTCTTCCTGCTGCCGGGTCTGGCGGCGGCGCAGACGGGCCCTTCGGTGGCGCTGGCGTACGTGGTGGCGGGGCTCTTCATCGTGCCCCCCATGCTCTGCGTGGCGGAGCTGGCCACCGCCATGCCTCGTGCCGGCGGTGCCTACTACTTCCTGGACCGGGCGCTGGGACCGTGGGTGGGAACCGTGGGTGGACTGGGCACGTGGATGGCTCTGGTGCTCAAGAGCGCCTTCGCGCTGGTGGGCATGGGCGCGTATCTCGCGCTCTACTTCGACGTGCCCATCCAGCCGCTGGCGGTGGCGCTCACGGTGGCGTTCATGGTGGTGAACATCCTGGGGGCGAAGGAGACCACGGGGCTTCAGCGCGTCCTGGTGGGGGCACTCCTGGTGGTGATGGTGCTCTTCATGGTGGCCGGCCTGGGGGAGCTGAGCCGCAGGGGCTTCGCGGCGGTGACGGGCGAGCGTCTCACGCCCTTCATGCCCTTCGGCGTGGGGGCGTTCTTCTCCACCGTGGGGTTCGTCTTCGTCTCGTACGCCGGGCTCACGAAGGTGGCCAGCGTCTCCGAGGAGGTCATGAACCCCGACCGCAACATCCCGCTGGGGATGATCCTCTCCCTCCTCACCGCCGCGGTGACCTACGGCGTGGGCGTCTTCATCATGGTGGCGGTGCTCCCGCCGGAGCAGCTTCGCGCCGACCTCACGCCGGTGGCCAGCGCCGCCGGCGCCATCGGCGAGCTCTCAGGCGAGGCGGGTAAGGCGCTGGTGGTGGCGGCGGCGCTGGCCGCTTTCGCCTCCACCGGCAATGCCGGAATCCTCTCGGCCTCGCGCTATCCGCTGGCCATGGCCCGGGACCGGCTGGTGCCGGAGGTCTTCGGGAAGCTGGGGCGCTTCCGGACGCCGACGGTGGCGGTGGCGACCACCTCCACCGTCATCGCGCTGGCCATCGTGGCGCTTCCGGTGGAGAGCATCGCCAAGCTGGCCAGCGCCTTCCAGCTCCTCCTCTTCTCGCTCCTGAGCCTGGCGGTGGTCATCATGCGTGAGAGCGGCATCGACGGATACGACCCCGGCTACCGCTCGCCCTTCTACCCCTGGCTGCACCTCACCGGCTTCCTGGCGCCCCTCTGGCTCATCGCCGAGATGGGTCAGGGCGCCATGATCTTCACGCTGGGGCTGGTGGCGTTCACCACCATCTGGTTCTTCAAGTACGCCGCGCCCCGGGTGGAGCGCGCCGGCGCCATCTTCCACACCTTCGCCCGCCTGGGTGAGCGCCGCACCACCTCGCTGGACACCGAGCTCCGCCACATCGTGCGGGAGAAGGGCCTGCGTGAAGGCGACCCCTTCCGCGAGCTGGTGGCGCGCGCGCAGGTGCTGGACCTGCCCGACCCGCTCCCGGTGGAGGAACTCTTCGCCGGAGCCGCCCGGCTCCTGGCGCCGATGGCGGGCGCGGATGCGGAGCTCATCCGCACGAAGCTGGAGGAGGAGTTCGCCGCCGGATTCATGCCGGTGGGCCGCGGCGTGGCGCTCCCGCACCTCAGACTACCGGACCTGCCCGAGCCCCTCCTCCTCCTGGTCCGGTGCCGGCGGGGACTCATGGGACGCGGAGGCGGCCAGGGAGGCGGCAGCGACGAGGCCGCCGGCCCGCTGGAGGATCTGACTGGGGTCCGTGCCGTCATGTTCCTCATGAGCCCGGAGGGTGAGCACGGCCAGCATCTCCGGATGCTGGGCCATCTGGCGAGCGTCGCCGAGCGCGAAGACTTCCTCGCCCGGTGGGAGACGGCCCCCGACGAGACGGAGCTCCGCGCCCTCCTCCTGGACGGCGAGGAGGTGGTGACGCTCATCGCCGGGCCCGGTGGCACACTGGCCGACTGGATCGGCCGGCCGCTGCGCGAGATCGACGTGCCTCAGGGCGTCCTGGTGGCGGTGATCCACCGCAACGGGAGTCTCCTGATCCCGCACGGCGGCACCTGCATCGAGCCCGGGGACGCGGTGACGCTCATCGGGGAGGTGCGGAGGGTGGGCCGGACGGGGAGCGTGTAGCGGGCGCGGGGGCCCACAGCCTGTACGCCACGATGGCCGCCAGCGCCAGGAACGCCGGCTCGATCATGAACTTGAAGCGGGTGTTCTCCCCCAGCTCCATCATGGACGTCACCACGATCACGTAGAGCACCGTGACGGCCATGAAGAACGGCGCCGCGTCGGCGCGCACCCGCGCCGCCAGCCCCGACCATCCGCCCGGGCGCCGGAGGAACTGCCACCCGTAGAGGAAGAGCACCGCCGGGAAGAGCAGGTAGTAGACAGACCCGTAGTAGACGCGCCCCCCCAGGCGCGCCTCCACCGCCGCCGCCAGAGGGCGGCCGGTGAGCCAGTGGTCCAGCTCCCCGTACCACCCCAGGCGCGCACGGTTGGGCTGCAGGTGCACGAACATGGAGGTGGGGGCCGAGAAGTTCCCGTACCCGGTGAGGACGTTGCGCGCGTACCGGCCCGGCGAGGCGCGGATGAGCGCCAGCGCGCTCCGCCAGTACGCCGCGCTGATGTCGGGGACGTTGACGTTGTGCATGTCGTCGCGCGAGAGGAGCGGCACCTTGCTCACCTTGTCGTAACCCATCTCCCGGTAGAGCGAGGGGGGAGCGAAGGGCTCCACGCGGACCACGGGCTCGAAGGCGCCCCCGGCGTAGAGCCGGCGGAGGAGGTCCTCGTCCTGGCCGAAGAGCGCCGTGCGCCACAGGCCCATCCCGTACCAGGAGCTGGCGCCGAAGAAGCCGTACTGCACCCGGTTCTTGGCGTACCAGCCGGCGGCCACCATGACCGCCAGGAGGAGCGCCGCCCACTGCCGGCGGGTGGGACGCACCAGGAGGAGCGCCGCCAGCGCCACCGCGCCCGCCAGATACACCAGGTGGAAGACGCTCCGCGTGAGCACCAGCGCCGTGACCACGCCCACGAACCCCACCGCCGCCCCGGGCGCCTCGCGGCTGCGGGAGGCCAGGTAGGCTGCCCACACCACCAGGAACGCCACCAGGACCGTGTAGAGGGCGTAGGCCTCGAAGAGGATCAGCGCGGGATGAAACGCCACCGCCAGCCCCACGCCCGCCGCCAGCCGCGCCGAGCCGGTGTGGTCCAGCACCAGCCGGCTCACCAGCCCCGCGGTGGCGGCCCCGAAGCCCATCTGTACGAAGTGGAGCGCCCCCATGTGGTAGGGGCCGAAGGCGTGGATGAGGAGCGCGCCCAGCGCGTTCCAGAGGGGCGGCTGCGCGTGCAGGTACCAGAGGCTCTCCAGCGGCCTCGCCAGCAAGAGGTCGGTGGCGATGTTCTGGAGGAACCACCCCCACACGTCGGGGCCGAAGTCGTGAACGATGGTGACCCCGAAGAAGAGCGCGCACACCAGCGCCAGGCCGGTGTGCGCGCCCGCGACGAGCCACGGAAGACGCACCGCTACGCGGGAGGGCATCGGTGGAGCGAACCCTCCCCCGGCGTCAGTTCCCGACGCCGATCTTCAGCCCGATGTTCACGATGGGCCAGAGCTTGAGGTACGTGCCGGCGTCATCCTGCAGGCTCTGCTCCTCGGAGCGGAGCCGACTCTGGAACTCCGACGAGTTCACCACGGTGGGGTTCCCCGTGGCGCTGAGCTGAACCTCGGGGTCGCCCAGGAGCGCCACGCCCAGGTCCAGGAAGAGGCCGATTCCGGTCTTGGTGTGCTTCCCGAACCCGATGAGGACGTACGGCGCCGTGGACTTGGACTTGAGCGTCCCCGTCACCTGCGCCACGTCCGACGCCGTGTAGGTCTGACCACCGATCTCGATGCTTGCGGTGCCGGTGAGCCGGGCGTCCAGCGTGGGGTCGTCGGGCTTGAAGAGGAGCCCGCCACCGATGCGGAAGACACCACCCAGATAGAGGTCGGCGCCGATGTTGTACCAGGTCTCCGGGAGTTTGAGGGTGGCCTCCACGTCGCTGCCCACGTCCCAGAAGC
>WGEM01000327.1 GCA_015492755.1 Gemmatimonadota bacterium
CTCCATGCCAGTCCCGCAAACGTCCGCTGCTGTCCCATGAATCGCTCCCTGTCGTCGTGGCCTATACGCAACTACACAATATCGCACCGTTTGGATGACTTGTGCAGAGGTTCCCTAACGCCCCACCTCGATTCGCAGCGGGATGGCGATCTCGCCCCAGTGCATCCGGAGCGTCGCTTCATACGGCCCCACCACGGGAAAGTAGAAGGCCAACGTCTCCATGTGCGCGCCGCGCTCCGGCGGCACCCGTACGCGGGCCACCTCGGATTCGGCGGGGAAGAACGAATGATGCGTGTCCCAGTCGCGTACGAAGATGATCTCCCACGGCTCGTCCTGGTGGGGGATCATCCAGATCCCGTAGCGGCCGGCGTCCAGCACAGCGCCCTCCACCCGCACCGGATGGGTGAACTCGATCCACGTGGCCCGGTTCGCGCCGGGCGTCCAGACCACGTCGTAGTCCAGGATGTCGCCGAAGACCGAGCGCCCGCGCAGCACCGGCCGGTCGTATTCCAGCGTGATGGTGGTGGTGTTCACCGTCTGGGAGACGCTGCCGTGCTGGCTGGCGCGAGGCTGCGCCGTGAGGGGCGCCGCCGCGACCAGCACCGCCGCCAGCGTGAGGTGGAGCGCCGGGAATCGGCCGTGGTCCATCGGAGACCTCCGGTGATGCGCAGGGGCAAAGGGCGAGCACGTCATGAGAGCGAACCGCTCCGCCGCACGTTCAGTTCCCCCCTCGGGAACAGCCCCCCACAGGTGGAGTGGTCAGGCGGCTCCGCAGCGGAAGGAGTCCAGGATGGTCTGGAGCTGGATCATATACTCGTACTTCTCCTTCCCGGGGGCGTAGAGCCACGCGTCCACCAGGTACATCCGGTTCTGGTTCTCGCAGATGATGGCGCGCGTGATGAAGGGCCCGGCCGCCGGCCAGTCCCGGTCCGGCGGATTCTGCCACTGGGCCTGGATCTCATACGCGTAGTTGCCGCGGTACTCGAAGGGACGCGCCACCGCATCGTCCAGAACCATGACCTGAGGCTCACTGAAGTACCGGTCGGCGATCTCCTGGCGCCACGCCAGGATGTCTTCCGCCTGCATCCCCTGGGGGATGGGGCTCTTCCACGTGACGGTGATCTGACGGATGAGCTCGGACGGATCGGGGTTGTCGTTGCGGAAGATGAAGACCGAGTCGTGGCGCTCCCAGGTGTACACCTTGGGGAGGAGCAGTCGGAAGCCACCCTCCACGGCGAGGGTGTCGGCCAGCGCCGAATCCACACCCGACACGAACATCCGCTGCGCGGCGTACGCCCGGAACTGCTCGTCCAGCGCCCGCTGGATCTCCGGCAGGTGGCGCCGGATCTCGTCTGCACCCCCCTCCTCGGGGAGGATCACGAGCTTCACCGTCTGGCCGATGGCCCACACGTCCTCCAGGTCGTAGAGGCCCGGGCCCGAGACCTCGGTGCCGGTGCGTTCCAGTGCCTCCGCCACCCACGGGTCGCCGGGACGGCCCGCCATGAAGAGGAGCCGGAAACGCCGCAGATTCCCCCAGTGTTCCCCCCGGGGGTCCTGGTAGGTGACGGTGAAGGTCTTCTCGTCCCGGACGGTGCGGATGGTGGGCTCCAGCGCCGCGTAGACGTCCTCCTGGACCTCCTCCCAGAGCTCCGGAGCCATGACCGCGATGATGCTGTTGGCGTCGCCGTATGCGCGCCAGCGCGTGTCGCACGCGCCGGCGGCGAGGATCAGCAGCGCGGCGGCTGCACCCAGGGTCTTCCGTGAGATGCTCATGTGGACCTCCTATTCCGGCGGAGGACCCAGGTTCCGTTCCAGGAGCGCCGTAGGATCGGGATCGCGGCCCATGAAACGGCGGAAGAGGACTTCCGGGTCTTCGGCGTCACCGGCGGAAAGGATCGTGTCGAGATACGCCCTCCCGGTGTCGCGGTGGAAGATCCCCGCCTCCTTGAAACGGGTGAACACGTCCGCGTCCAGTACCTCGGACCAGAGGTAACTGTAGTATCCGGCGGCGTACCCGCCGGCGAAGATATGCGAGAATGAGGTGAGGCCGTGCAACTCGGCGAAGCGGGGGGAGGGCGAGAAGGGGAGGAAGCGCGCGCGCCCGAACACCATGGCTTCGTACCCCTGCGTGCGGTCCACCTCTTCCGGCGGATGCACGGGGTCGCCCTCCTTCGCCGCCTCGTCCCGGAGGCGCGGCGCCAGCTCCTCGTGGAGCTCCAGGTCCACCGTGCCGAAGGAGAGCTGGCGCATCTGCGCCCACCCCCCCATGAACCGGCGACCCTGCACCAGGCGGCGGAAGAGATCGTCCGGGAGCGGTTCTCCCGTCTGGTAGTGAAGCGCGAAGAGGTCCAGCGCCTCGCGCTCCCACGTCCAGTTCTCCATGAGCTGGCTGGGGAGTTCCACCCAGTCCCAGACCACGTGGATGCCCGCCCGCGACGGGACTTCCACCCGGGAGGTGCAGTGATGCAGCAGGTGTCCGAACTCGTGGAAGGTGGTCTCCACTTCCCGGTGGGTGAGGAGGGCGGGCCGGTCCTCACCCACCGGGAAGTGGAGACCACCTTCCAC
>WGEM01000328.1 GCA_015492755.1 Gemmatimonadota bacterium
CTACCGCTCCTACGTGGAGCACTATCAGGCAGAGAGCGCCAAGATCCCCAACTCGGCCTACCCGCCGAACCCCAGCGCTCCCTCTCCCTACGCCACCGACAACATCGCCACCTCCCGCCGGACGCCCGACCTGAAGGGGTACTGGGTCCAGAACGGGCGGTATCCCTTCATGAGCAGCTACCTCCGCCAGGAAGGAGGCACGACGCTCCACTGGATGGGAAGCTGCCCCCGTCTTGTGCCGGCCGACTTCGAGATGGCATCCAGATACGGCCGCGGGCGGGACTGGCCGCTGGGGTACGACGACCTCCGGGAGCACTACCGTGCGGCGGAGTGGGAGATCGGGGTCGCCGCGAACCGGGAGGACCAGGAGTTCGGGGGGATCGCCTTCGAGCCGGGGTACGACTACCCCATGCACGCGCTCCCCGCTTCGTGGCTCGACCAGGTCCTGGCCCGGCGGGTGAACGGACTCCGGATCCGGATGGGATCGGAGGATAAGGAGGTGCGGGTAGGGAACCTTCCGGTGGGGAGGAACTCCGTGCCCCGGAGCTTCCCGGATCGAACCGCCGCGCCCGGTGGCGCGCCGCCGTGGGACGGGTACCGTCCGCGGGGGGCCGTCGGGGCGCCCCACATCGGGCTGCGCTGTGAGGGGAACTCGAGCTGCGTCCCCATCTGTCCGGTGCAGGCCAAGTACAGCGCGCTCAAGACGCTGGCCGAGCTGGACCCCCGCCTCTGTACCATCCGGACCCAGTGCGTCGCCACCACGGTGGAGCTGGACGGGAACGGGCGCGTGAGCCTCCTGAACCTGAAGCGCTATGACGTGGAGGGCGGAGCCTTCACGGAAGAGACCGTCCGGGCGCGCGTCTACGTCCTGGCGGCCCACGCCGTGGAGAACGCCCGCATCCTCCTGTCCTCCGGCGCGGGGAACGGGAGCGGGCAGGTGGGCCGGAACCTGATGGACCACCCCTACTTCATGACCTGGGCGCTTGCGCCCGAGAACCTGGGGGCGTTCCGGGGGCCGGGGTACACGTCAGGGATCCCCGCCTTCCGCTACGGCGACTTCCGGAAGGACTTCGCCGCCTTCCGGCTGGACGTGGGGAACTGGGGCTGGAACTTCTCGGCCTTCTCGCCCTACTCCGACGTGGCCGGCCTCCTGGCGAAGAACGTCATCGGGCGGGAGCTGCGCACCACGCTGGGGCGCACGGTGCCCCACCAGCTCCGTCTGGGCTTCCAGATCGAGCAGCTCCCCGACGAATCCAACCGGGTCACCGTCTCCGACCGCTATCGTGACGCCCTGGGGATCCACCGCCCGGTCATCACCTACGACGTGTCGGAATACACCTGGCGCGCCATGGTTGAGGCCATCCGCATCTCGGGGGCCATCTTCGACCGCATGGGGGTGGCGCAGAACGAGCGCTTCCACCTGGGGAATCCGGCCATGCCCACCTACCACGAGCTGGAGGGCGTGCCGCTGGCCTTCTACGGCGCCGGGCACCTGGCGGGGACCCACCGCATGGGCACCGACCCTCACCAGTCGGTGGTGGACACGAACCAGCGTTGCCACGAGCACGACAACCTCTACGTCGTGGGCTGCGGGAGCTTCCCCACCATCGCCACGGCCAACCCCACGCTCACGGCGGTGGCCCTCGCCTACCGTTCCGCCGAGGCCATGATCGCCCGTCTCGCCTGACGGGCCCCTTCCTCCCGGAGATCTCCGGATGTCCATCGACAGCATCGAGAGCCTGCACCGGCACCTTCAGACGGCCCTGGTCCTGGAGCACGCCACCATCCCCGCCTATCTCACGGCGCTCTATTCCATCCGGGAGGGCCACAACGCCGAGGCCGCGGAAGTGATCCGCAGCGTGGTGATGGAGGAGATGCTCCACATGACGCTGGTGGCCAACGTCATGAACGCCGTAGGCGGGGAGCCGGAGATCGACACCCCCGGCTTCGTACCCGCCTATCCCTGCCCACTCCCCCACAGCGCGGGCACCTTCCAGGTGGGCCTCCTACCCTTCTCGCCGGAGGCGCTGGAGATCTTCGTGCGCATCGAGCGCCCGGCGCCGGCGGGCGCTCCCCCTGAGGACGAGGGCTACGAGACCATCGGGCAGTTCTACGCCGCGCTCCTCGAGGCGATGGTGCGTCTGGAGGAGGAGGCCCGGGCCCGGGGCGGGTCCATCTTCACCGGTCCGGAGGCGCGCCAGATCGAGCCCCACCACTTCTACTACGGCGGGGGCGGCGGTGTGGTGCTGGTACGCGATCTCGCCACGGCCCGCACGGCGCTGGAGGAGGTGATGGAGCAGGGTGAGGGGATGGATCACACCATCTTCGACGGAGACGAGGCCTTCGGCGACGAGGAGGAGCTGGCCCACTACTTCCGGTTCAACGAGATCCTGGCGGGCCGGTACTACCTCCCGTCGGATACGCCCGGATCGGGCCCCACCGGTCCCGCCTTTCCGGTGGACTGGTCCGCCGTCTGGAACATCTCGCCGAACCCGAAGGCGGAGCGGTACCGGGACCGGCCCGACGTCTTCGAGATGATGGTCTCGTTCAACCGCGGGTATACCGCGCTGCTCCGGGTCCTGCACGCCGCCTTCAACGGCGCGCCGGACGAGTTGGCCGGTGCGGTGCCGAAGATGTATGAGCTGGGCCACGCCGCCCGGAGGCTCGCCCGCATCCCCACCGGGGACGGCGGCACCACCGTGGGGCCGCCCTTCGAGTACTGGACCGGCTGATCACGGAGCCGGTCCCACGCTGGCGTTGGCGGGGTAAGGCTGCCACTATGGCACCATGGTGACCCTCCCGCTGCGCCGTCTCTGGGCGGAGCTCCGGCGCCGCCACGTCGTCCGCGTGGGGGTGGCGTACCTCGTGGTGGCCTTCGCGGTCCTGCAGGGTGCTGAGCTCGTGGTGGACGGCTTCGGCCTCCCGGCCCGCACCTTCCGGATCCTTCTGCTGGTGGCGCTCGCGCTCTTTCCGCTGGTGCTGGGGCTGGCGTGGCGCTACGACCTCACCCCCGAAGGGATCCGGCGGACGATGGCGCTGGATGACTCCGGGGACGGAGGCAGGGAGTCGCCGGCGGGTCCCGACCCACAGGCGCCCATCGATTCGGTGGCCATCCTCCCCTTCGTGCACGGGGGGGAGGACGACGACGGGGAGTACCTCTGCGACGGGATCACCGAGTCCATCATCAACCGGATGTCGTCGCTGGACGGAGTCCGGGTGGTCCCCCGGGCCTCGGCCTTCCGCTATAAGAACCGCGAGGTGCATCACGACGAGGTCGTGCGGGAGCTCAAGGTGCGGGCCCTCGTCACCGGGAAGGTGCACCGGCGTGAGGACATGCTGGTGGCACAGGCGGAGCTGGTGGACCTCCACACCGACGCCCAGCTCTGGGGCGAGCATTACAAC
>WGEM01000329.1 GCA_015492755.1 Gemmatimonadota bacterium
CGTGGGCTTCATCGGCACGCCCGGCGTGAACCCCATGCTGGACATCCAGGCAGAGACCCGCATCCGTCGCCGTGAGGAGCCGCCGCTCCTGGTGCGTGCCACCGTGGAGGGTACGCTGCGGGTGCCCAGAGTGAACCTCTCCACCGACGAGCCGGGGCTGGATCAGTCGGACCTCATCAGCTACCTCCTCTTCGGGCGGCCCAGCACCGAACTTACCAGCGGGCAGTCCAGCATCTTCCGGGGCCCGGGCGGGTCCTTCGGCGCCGCCACCGGCTTCGTCACCACGCTGCTCTCCGGCGCGGTGGCGACGCAGCTCGGGGCCGCGCTGGCGCAGGGCTTCGGCGTCGACTACCTCTCCATCACCCAGACCGGCGACTACGCGTACGCGGTGGGTCTCGCCAGCACGCTGGCCAACACCCAGGTGGAGATCGGGCGCTACGTGGGCCGCGACACCTTCATCGTCATCGTGCTGCGGCCCGCCGCCGGTCAGACCACCGGCTCCAGCTTCTTCGCCGGCGCCCGGGTGGAAGTGGCGCTGGGCGACAACTACACCGCCGAAGCCTTCTTCGAGGATCGGCTCCTGAGGCAGGGGAGCACGAACCTCCTGGGTCTGGGCTTCACGCCGGACCACATCGTGGGTGTCTTCGTCTTCCGCGAGATCGGCTACTGAGGCAGCGGCTCCGCTGCCCGTGCACCCCCCCGGGGCGGGGCAGTCCGCCACGGTTGCGCCCGTCCCACCCCTTCGGCGCGAACGGGCGCCCGTCGCCGGGGTAGAAAAGGGTCTCACGGCAGGAACGTTCCAACCGGAGGATGATCGAGGATGCAGATGGTGAAGGTGTTCGGGCTCATGGCGGGCCTCTCGGCCCTCCTGGTGGCCTTCGGCGGGTATGTCGGCGGGCAGAGCGGCGCGGTGCTGTTCTTCATCTTCGCCGCCGTCATGAACATCGGCGCGTACTGGTTCAGCGACCGGGCGGTGCTGGCCATGTACCGCGCGCGGGTGGTGGGCCCCGACGAGGCGCCCGAGCTCTACGCCATGGTGGACCGGCTGCGCCGCAAGGCGGAGCTTCCCATGCCGGTGGTGGCCATCGCGCCCGCGGAGCAGCCCAACGCCTTCGCCACCGGGCGGAGCCCGGAGAAGGCGGTGGTCTGCGTCACCCAGGGGCTCCTCCGGCTCCTCCCGCCCCGTGAGCTGGAAGGGGTCATCGCCCACGAGCTGGCCCACATCAAGCACCGCCATATGCTGGTGGGCACCATCGCCGCCACGCTGGCGGGCGCGGTGACCATGCTGGCGTCCATCGCGCGCTGGGGGCTCATCTTCGGCACGGGCGGCCGCGACCGGGATCAGAATCCTTTCGCCCTCATCGTGATGCTCATCGTGGCGCCCATCGCCGCCATGATCATCCAGTTCGCCATCAGCCGGCAGAACGAGTTCCAGGCCGACGCCACCGCGGCGCGCATCACCGGCGATCCGCAGGGCCTGGCCGACGCGCTCCGGCGCATCGAGGCCTACGCGCGTCAGATCCCGCTGCCGGTGAATCAGGCCGCGGCCCACCTGGCCATCATCAACCCCCTGGCGGGTACCGGCCAGGCGTTGAGCAAACTCTTCTCCACGCACCCGCCCACCGAGGAACGCGTGCGGGCGCTCATCGGTCGCTGAACGAAGGGAGTGCCCCTCGCGCACGCCCATCGTTCAGCGACCTGCTCGAGTCCCTCCGGATCTGACGGTGAGCCTCGGGCGGGCCCTCGGGCCCGCCCGGCGCCCCTCACTCTTCCGGTGGCTCCAGGAGGAGCGGAAGCAGGCTGGAACGCAGCACCTTGTCGGCCACGCTCCCCAGCACCGCCCGGGTGAGCCCGCCGTAGCCGTGCGTGGCCAGCGCGATGAGGTCGGCGCCCACATCGCCGGCCACCCTCGTGATGCCCTCCACCGCCGACTCCGCCTGGACCACCCGGTAGTCCACCGGCATCTCCTCGCTGGAGAGCTGCTGCGCAAGCCGTTCCAGGTAGCCTTCCGCGGCGGCGCGCGCAGGCTCCAGCGCCTGCGGCGAGAGCGGGAAGATGCGCGGCCCCGCCACCGAGCGCGTGGCGATGACGTGCGTGAGCGTCATCCGGGCGCCGGTGGCGCGGGCCAGCGCCGCCGCGGGCCCCAGGATGGCCTCGGAGCGCGGCGAGCCGTCCAGCGCCACCAGGAGGTGGGCGAAGCCCTCCACCGGCGGCGGCAGCGCGTCGGGACCGTGGGGGTGGAGCACCAGCAGTGGACGCGTGGTGAGACGCACCAGCGCGTCCGCCACGCTTCCCAGCCAGAGGCGTTTCACGCCACCGTGGCCGTGCGTGGTCATGAGGATGAGGTCGGCCTCCACCGCTCGGGCGTGTTCCGCCAGGGCTTCCGCCACACGGCCGTTCTCCAGGAGCGCCGTCTGCACCTGGAGCCCCTTCTCCTTCAGGCGCGACGCCACCTCCTCCAGGTATTCTCGCTCCACCTCCAGCCGGTGTTCGTCGTACTCCCAGAGGTCCAGACCCTCGTAGTGAAACTGCGTGTTGGAGAGCAGGTGTTCGGGTTGGTATGGCACGTGGACGTGTACCACGTAGAGTGTGGCTCCGGTGGCTTGGGCGAGGGCGCGGGCGAGGGGCAGGCTTCGCTCGCTGAACTCGGAGCCGTCCAGGGGCACCAGCAGCGCGCGTAGCATCCTTCCTCCTTCCGCCCCGCCGCCGAGCGGGCGCGGGGGTCCGGCGCGTCGGCCGCGGAGCGTTGACGGTGGCGACCGGGACCGGACGCCCTCGCGTCCGGCCTCACGTACCTCTTACCCCTCCGCGCCTCCTGCGCTCGTCGGAGATCTTCCGCGGCGGCCTGTGGGAGAATGGCCCGCCACACCCGCCGGATTGAGCCGGGGTCGCCGTCCCGGTGAACAGGTCGCTGAAGAACTAGGATGCCCCTCGTTGGGGGTGCCACGGCCCCGAATCCTAGGCGGCGCGACGAAGGCATAGCCCGAGCTACGTCGAGGAGCGCCAACGACGGAGGCGGAGCCGTGCCACCCCCAACCCGTCACCTTCTGTGTTCCTGTGGTGCAGGCAGGAGGGCACATGGCGGTTCCGCGGTTGATCCGTCGTCGCTCCTCCTCGCCGTAGCGCTGCTACGCCTCGTCGGCGCTCCTTGACTGAACACGCGGAAGCGCCATGTGCCCTCC
>WGEM01000330.1 GCA_015492755.1 Gemmatimonadota bacterium
CGAGGTTGAAGTCGGTGGCGGCCCTGTACGCGAAGTAGAGCGTGGGCACCATGAGGAGGAGTGTGGCCACGTAGTGGTAGCCCGGCACCATCTTCGCGTGGTGTTCGTAGCTCTGCGGCTTCTCGGCCATGGAGGCGTTCCTTGTCCGGTGAGGGAGGCGGCGGCGGCCGCTATCCGAAGTTGTTCTTGAAACAGGTGAGGCACCACGCCTCGAGATTCCAGAGTCTGGCGCCCGCGGACCCGGTGCGGTAGTAGACCTTCCACTGCCCTGGCCGGAGCGTCCGGGGGCATCGCCCGCCGGGGCGGTGGTGGCGGCAGTTGGCGCTCATGCACTCGCATCGGCGCCCGGCCCGCTCCAGCAGGTCGTGGCGCATCTGTTCTGTGATCTCCACGGGGCGGCTCGTTTCCGGGGGGGTGAAACGATACCCCTTATGGTAGCCCCCGACCGACAGCGTTCACCAGGGCCGCGGTTCCTCAGCCGAAGGTCCGCTCCAGGTCGCACGCCGCACCGTGCCCTACCCCGACCCTCAAGCCGGCGGAGGGCCGATGGGCGTCGTGGCGTCGTCGGGGTCCAGCGGCTCCAGCCCCAGCCGGGTGAGCTGGCGGTTCACCGCCGCCAGTTCCGTGGCCCAGATGTCGGCCAGCTCGTCGGTGTAGCCCCGCAGCTCGTCCACCATGATCCGGAAGACCTCCCGCATCCCGTCGTTGGGGGCGCCGTCCCCCCGCTCCACCATGGAGAGGAGGTTCGCCAACCGGTTGTTCACCTTGATGGGGAAGTTGAGCGGATCCTGATTCGAGCGGTTCTTCACCTGATAGATGTTGGCCTCCACCGCCGAGGCGCGTTCCAGCAGCCGCTCGCCGAGTTCACGGAGCCCGGCATCGTCGGTGCGCTTGTAGCGGCCGGCGAGCTGCGCCTTCACCCGACGGATGCGGATCACCGCCATGTTGGCCTCGTTCACCTTGTCCCGGATCTGCCGGGCGAAGGCGTACTGCTCCTGCATGTCCGCCACGGTCACATCCTTGATCCACGGATGGGGCCGCACCTCGAAGGTCTGCTCCTGCGTGCGGCCGTCGGCGGTGAGGCGGAGCGTGTACGTGCCGGGCGGCACCGTGGCCGCCATGGTCCGTACTCCCCAGAGGATCATGCCGGGGAAGGTGACCGCGGGATCGGCCTTCAGGTCCCACTGGAGCCGGTTGAGCCCGGGCTCCACCGGAAGCGCCGGACCGGACCACCGGTCGCGCTCCTCCCCCTCCGTGGCCGGCACGATGGTGCGGAGCACCTCCCCGGCCGCATCCAGGATCTCCAGCTTCGCCTCGGCAGGCTTCCCGGCGAGCCACCACGAGAGCGTCACACCGTTGGCGGACCGGAACGCCGCGGGCGGCCGGAAGAGGACGAGGGGCTCGGAGGTCATCCCCGCCCGCGCCTGCCGGATGGGCTCCAGGTTGTCCAGGATCCAGAAGCCCCGCCCGTGGCTCGCCACCGCCAGCTCGTTGTGCTCCACGATGAGGTCCACGATGGGCAGGTCCGGAAGGCCGGGGTTGAGCTCCTGCCAGTGGGCACCGTCGTCGTACGAGATGTAGACGCCGTGCTGCGTGGCGGCGTAGAGCAGCCCCGGCCGGTTCGGATCCTCCCGCACCGCGTGCACGTAGGCGTCGGAGCGGATCCCGTTGACGATCTTCGTCCAGCTCTTCCCGTAGTCCTCGGTCTTCCAGATGTAGGGGGCGAAGTCGTCCAGGAGCGGCCGTCGCACGGAGATGTAGGCCTTCGCGGCGTCGAAGGCGGAGGCGTCGATCTGGCTCACCCGGCCGAAGTCGGGCATGTCCGGCGGTGTGACGTTCTCCCACGTCTTTCCCCCGTCGCGCGTCACGTGCACCAGCCCGTCGTCGGAGCCCGTCCAGATGACGTCGATGTCCACCTTGCCGGGGCCCACCGAGAAGATCGTCGCGTAGACCTCCGGGCCGTTCATGTCCCCGGTGATGGGCCCACCTGAGTGACCCAGCGTCGCCGGGTCGTGGCGGGTGAGATCGGGGCTCAGGAGCTCCCACGAGTTCCCGCCGTCGGTGGTCTTCCACAGCCGGTTGGACGACGTGTAGAGCACAGCGGGATCCAGCGGGGAGAAGATGATGGGGAAGGTCCACTGCCAGCGCTCCACCATGTCCTTCGCCGGCTCCCCGGAATAGAACCAGGGGTAGGGGTTCACCTCCCGTGAGGTCCCCAGTTCCTTGTTGTACTTGTCGATGTAGCGGCCGTTGTTGGTGCCGGAGAAGAAGATGTCCAGATCCTTGGGGTCGGGCGCGATGTAGCCGGGCTCGCCGCCGCCCACCCGGTAGGCCACGTCCATGGACCCCTCCGTGGGGGTGCGCGGCGCGCGCCCCCGACGGAAGAAGCCGCCCCCCAGACCCAGACCGAAGCGGCCGGCGTTCCACATGGCGGGCAGGCAGAGCGTGCTGTTGTCCTGCTGCGAGCCACAGACGTGGAAGGGCACGTGCGCCGTGTTGATCACATGGTAGAACTGGGCGGTGGGGAAGTCCTGATCCGTCCAGTGCTGCCCGGTGTCGAAGGAGACGGCGCCGCCACCGTCGTTGCCCACCACCAGATGCGCCGGGTCGTCGGGATCGATCCAGAAGTCGTGGAAGTCGCCGTGGGTCCCGTTGTTGATGACCTCGTAGGTCTTCCCGCCGTCGGTGGAGCGGAAGAGCGAGGTGTTCTGCACGTACACCACGTCCTCGTCCTGGTGGTCGGCGAAGACATGCGTGTAGTAGAAGGCCCGCTGGCGGATGCGGCGTTCATCGTTCACCAGCTCCCACGTTGCACCGCCGTCGTCGCTGCGGAAGAGACCGCCGTTCTCGTGTTCGAAGAGGGCATAGACGCGATCGGAGTTGGCGCTGGACACCGCCAGCCCGATGCGGCCCACCACGCCCTCCTGCGGCATCCCCGGGTTGCGGGTGATCTCCGTCCACGTCTCACCCCCGTCGGGGCTCTTGAACATGCCGCTCCCGGGGCCGCCGGAGGACATGGTGTACTCCTTGCGGTACGCCTCCCAGAGCGACGCGTAGAGGACGTCGGGGTCGTTGCGATCGATGGCGATGTCGATGGCGCCGGTGTTAGCGTCCCGGAAGAGCACCCGCCGCCACGTGTCGCCTCCGTCGGTGCTCTTGTAGACGCCCCGCTCCTCGCTGGGCGCCGAGTACTTCCCGAACGACGCCACGTAGATGATGTCGGGATTGGTGGGATGGATGCGGATCTTGGAGATCCCGTGAGAGTTCCGGAATCCCACGTGCTCCCACGTCTCACCGCCGTCGCGGCTGCGGTAGACACCGTCGCCGGGCATGATGTTGCCGCGGATGCACGTCTCACCGGTGCCGATGAAGACCAGGTCGGGGTTCGTCTCACTCACCGCCACGGCGCCCACCGACGCCGCGGTGATCTTGAAATCGGTGACCGGCGCCCAGTTCTCCCCGCCGTCGGTGGTCTTCCAGAGCCCGCCGCCCACGGCGCCGAAGTACGCCACGTCGGGCTGGCCCCGCACCCCGCTCACCGCGATGGAGCGCCCGCCGCGATCGGGACCAAGGTTCCGCCAGCGGTATCCCGCCAGGAAGGCGGAATCGAGAACCACCTCCTGTCCGGCGGCCGGCGGCGCAGGTACCGCGGTGAAGGTGAGCGAGGCGAGAAGGGCGGCGGCGAACGCCACCGACCCGCGGAGCGTCGGGAAGGCGCGTGCTGCGGACATGGCTCACAGGGGCTCGCGGTGGACCGTCGGCCGGAGGCCGACACATGTGTTGCGGGAGGGGAAGCCAAAGTACCGCCGTCCCCTCCACCGCGCATGGGGGGTGCCCGCCCCTTCGGCGGGCCCCGGCACGCCGGCTAGGAGCCTGTCCGAGTAAAGGAGTGGGCCGCGCACGTGGTGCGTTCGCGTGTTCAGTCAAGGAGCGCCGACGAGGCGTAGCAGCGCTACGACGGGGAGAAGCGACGATGGACCAACCGCGAACCCACCACGTGCCCATCCACCTGCAGGACCATGACATCGAAGATTGTGGGTTGGCCGTGGCACGCCCAACGCGGCCCGCTCTCGTACTCGGACAGGCTCCTACATGGGTTCGTCCGCCGAGGGTCCGTCGAGCCCGGGCACCGGCTGACCGCACATCCGCAGATACACCGTGAGCTGGCCGCGGTGGTGCACCCGGTGGTTCATGACGAAGATCCGGTAGACCGAGCCCTTCGGCACGGTGAAGTGCACCTGATCGTGATCGAATCCGGGAAGCAGGTGGGCTCCGGGCATTGTGGTGTCTCGCTGGTGTGGGTGTAGGTGCGGGCCTGCGCAGCCGCGCGGCTCCGTGTCATGTGCGGCTGTCGGCCCCGTTCCCCGGACGCGAACGGTACGGGAAGGGCAGGTACTCCACCGAGGGCTGCTGGCGCACCGGCTGCGGGTACATGGTCATGAGGTCCAGGAACTCCTGCGGCATGTCGGTGCTCACGTTGAGACCGAAGGAGCGGGCGTCCTCCACCGTGATGGGATGGTCGTGCGTCCAGCGCCCCTCCGACAGCATACGCGCTACTTCATCGGCCTGATCGTCGGGCATCCGATCGGCGAGAAGCTCCTTCACCCGGTTCCTCACCTGCGCGATGGCCTTCTCCGACTGATCCGCCAGGATGATGGTCTGGTCGTCCACCTCCGAAACGGGCTTCTTCTCCATCACCTTCAGGATGGAGGCGGCGGCGTACTGGCCGAGCTGTGGATCCACCGGCCCCAGGACGGCGTGCTCCGTCATGACGATCTCATCGGCGGCCAGCGCGATGAGCGTGCCCCCCGACATGGCGTAGTGGGGCACGAAGACCGTCACCTTCCCCGGGTGTTTCTTGATGGCGCGTGCGATCTGGCTGGCCGCCAGAACGAGACCGCCCGGTGTGTGGAGCACCAGGTCCACCGGCAGCTCCGGATCGGTGAGCCGCAGCGCCCGGAGGATCTGCTCGCTGTCGTGGAGATCGATGTAGCGCACGAGCGGAAAACCGAAGAAGCTCATGGTCTCCTGGCGGTGCGCCAGGACGATGACGCGGGAGTTCCGCTTGCGCTCGATGCTGTGAATGACCTTCCGTCGCGACGTCTCCAGAAGGTGCTTCTGCAGCATGGGCTGGAACATCATCAGGAGGAAGATGAGCCAGAAGATGCCTCCGGATTCCACGGTTCGCCTCCAGCGAAGGGGACGGGATGCGGGCGGACGCGCAGCGCGCGCGCCGGGGATGCAAGCTAGCGGTCGGGAGCCCAGCGGCAACACGCCGGCGGCGGAGGCGTATCCATGCGTGTTCACCTTCCCGCCCCCCCCCACCCACGGAC
>WGEM01000331.1 GCA_015492755.1 Gemmatimonadota bacterium
GCTGGCGTCCATACCGGCGCGGCCGGCCCGCGAGGCGCTGGTCTCCATGCTGGACGAGCCGGCGCTGGGTCCGGCGGCGCTGACGTCGCTGCAACGTCAGCGGAGTCAGAACGACGAGATGGAGCCCGTCGATTCCGAGCGCATCGCGGGCGTCCTGGACACCGAGGTGGGTCGGGGTCTCCGCTACACGCTCATCGCCAGCGGACTCCGCGCCCGCCCCGACGCTACGGACCCGCGCGTCGCCTTCGTGGCCGACGAGCTCCACGGTCTCCGGCGGCGGTCCACGCTCCGGATCCTCCGCGCGCTCACACTGAGCTACGACCCCACGAGGATGAGAGCCGTCGCCGACGCCATCCTCTCGGACGACCCCGCCCGAAGGAGCAACGCGCTGGAGCTTCTGGAGGGCTCCATCTCCGCAGAAACTGCGAAACGGGTCATGCCCTTCATGGAGGCCGCCGCCGACGACTTTCCCGAGGGCAGGGCGGTGGATCTGGTGGAGCGATCGGTGGAGCTCCTGCGCGAACCGACCCGGGCGCTCCTGGCGGAGACGGACTGGTGGCCCCGCGCGCTGGGGCTCCACCTGGAGGGTAGAGACGACGAAATCACCGTGCCGGGCGAGTCCGCCGACGACGCGCCGGTCTCGGCATCATCCACGGAGGACGGAATGATCCCCCTCATCGAGAAGGTCATGATCCTGAAGGGCTCCGAACTCTTCTCCTCCTTCCCTGGACCCGAACTGGCGGGGGTGGCGGCACTCACCGAGGTGGTGCACCTGGACGCCGACGAGGTGCTTTTCGAGCGGGGCGAAGAGGGTGACGCCTTCTACATGGTGGTGAGCGGCGCGGTGCGCATCACCCGCGGAGCCCGGGAGCTGGCGATGCTGGGTCCACGGGAGGGATTCGGGGAGATGGCGATCCTGGACCGGGAGGCCCGCTCCGCCACGGCCACCGCCGCCGAGCCCACCACGCTCCTTCGCATCGACCAGGCGTCGTTCGATCAGCTCATCGAGCGGAACCCTGCGGTGGCCCGGGGCATCTACCGGGTCCTCACCCGGAGACTCCGGAGCACGCTGGCGCAGGTGGCCGCCGGCTGACGGCGTCCGCCGCGCCAGGCGGGGCGCGGGCACCGCACGCCACCCGCAGGCGTGTGCCGGGGCGTCAGATCTTGCCGGCGATCCAGCTCAGGATGAGGCGGAGGAGGCGTCTCAGGATGGTGATCATGTCGGGACCTACGGTGGCGCCGCGCGCCGGGTTTCCGCAACAGCACACCCGCCGCACCCGGAACCCCCTTCCGTGGGGCGGTGTTTGACTCGCAGCCGCACGCACGGGCTCCGGCCCGTATCCCCGATTCCCCCGACCTCCAACGAGGCATGTGCCGCCGATGCGGGCCACTCCGAACCCTCCCACGCTGCGCCTGACCGGTGGCGCCGTGAAGGCCGCCCTCGCGGCGGGACTGCTCGTGCTCTTCTCCGCACCGCCCGCACAGGCGCAGAATCAGTCCGCCATCTGCGGGGAGCGGGCGGTCTCGGTGGCCACCGAAGCGCTGAGGGCCTTCCGCCGGGCCCAGGAGGCCGCGCCGGCGGGAGATACCGCCCGGCTGCGCGCCGCCGTCGAACCGCTGGTGGCACGCCACGTAGCGCTGGGGGAGGTGGCCCGCCGCGCACTGGGGGACGACGCGTGGTCCGAACTCCCCGAGGTGGATCGCGGGCGTATGGCACGGGCGGTGGGCCGCTACGCCGCCACCTGGGCGGTGCGGGCTCTGGGCTGGGGGGCACGCGACACCGCGCCGGAGGAGATCGCCCCGGCGCCGGAGATGCCCACGCGTTACGGAGGCGTTCTGGAGGTACCACTCACGGTGCGAGCCGGCGGCGCCGAGAACGAGGTGCGCGTCGTCATGAGCCTCGATCCCGAGATGTCATGCCGCCTCGTGGATGTGAAGGGCGCCGGCTACGACATCGGCGAGACGCTTCGCCGGGAGGTGAAGAAGCTCCTGGACGACTACTCCTTCCCCTACATGGTGGCTGTGATCGGAGACCACGACGAGGTCGTCCTGGAGGACTTCGAGGCGGGCCCGGTGGGCGGACTTCCCTTCGGATGGAGCGTGCGCGATCAGGACCGCGAGAAGAACAAGCCGTACCGGGTGAAAGAGGAAAACGGCAACCGGTACCTGGAAGCCACGGACAGGGGTGAATCGGTGATCCTCGGCAAGAAAACGCCCTGGAACCTGGACGAGTACCCCTACGTCTCCTTCCGGGTGCGGGTCTGGCGCGTGCCCGAAGGAGGTGACGAGCGCACCAACGACCGCGTGGACAGCGCCGCCGGCATCTACTTCACCGTAAAGACCAAGATGTTCGGGAAGATCCCCGAGTCGGTAAAGTACGTGTGGAGTTCCACGCTTCCGGTGGGGACCGCCGTGCGCCGGAAAGGGATCGGAAAACCCTTCCAGGTGGTGTTCGGCACCGACAAGGTGGGACTCGGCGAGTGGCGCACCTACACCTTCGACCTCCGGCAAGCCTACCGCGACACCTTCGGCGGCGACCCGGGATCCAAGGCCCAGGGGATCGGGATCCTCTCCGACGCCAACTCGCTGAAGGCCGAGGCGTTCGCCGACTACGACGACATCCGGGCGCTGCGCAC
>WGEM01000332.1 GCA_015492755.1 Gemmatimonadota bacterium
CTTCGACATGTGCGGCCTGATGGTCGGCCAGGTCGGCGCTGAGGACGATGTCGCCCCGCCAGAGGAGCACCTTGCCCAGCGGGCCCAGAACCCGGCCCGGAACCTCAGCGTCGACGGGAGGGAGCGAGCCGATGTAGGCCACGATGTCGGAGAGCTCCTGATCCGTCATGGAGAAGAAGTCCACCGACGGCATCACCGCCGGCGTCCCGTCCGGGCGCACGCCGTGTCGCACGATTCGGTCCCAGTCCGCCATGGTGTAGCCCGCCGTCACGCCCCCGGCGCCGGACGTGAGGTTGGGACCCAGGAACGTGCCCATGGGGAAGGCGTCCACCATGACGCCGCCGCCGAAGTCCTCGCCGTGGCAGGTGGTGCATGCATAGCGGGACTCCACGAGATGCCGTCCGCGATCCACCGCGCGCTCCATCGCCAGTTGCTGTGCCTCCTCATCGGAGAGTCCTCGCTCCGCCACCTCCGCTGCGTCCAGCGGATAGGGCACGGGAATCTCGACAGTGTGGGTCTCGACAGTGCGGCTGAGGAGGGCGTCGGCGGCGGCCGAGGCACGGGCGTATACCGCGGCACCCGCCAGCACCACCACCAGCGCCAGCGCTCCGGTGATCTTCAGGAGGGTCTTCACGGGCGACACCGAGCTCCGGGAAGGAACGAAACGGGAAAGGACGGCGGCCATTCTGTGGAGCCGCCTCTCCGGAGGCAAGCGTCGCCGTGGGAAGCCTGCCGTGTGTGGCGTCGCAGCCGGCGCCTCCCTATCGTGCCCTCGTGGCGCCGGCGCGGGGCCGGCGCCGCGTGAAGGGGAGGTCGATATGCTGGTCGGACGGCTGATTTCCATGATCGAGGAGCACGCGGACGAGCTGGCGGAGCGGGTGGCGCACCGCCTGCGGGAGGATCCGCGCACCGAGGCGTACCGTCGCTTCGAAGAGGGGGAGCTTGCGGCACGGGCGCGCGCGGTCTTCGCCAACCTGGGCCGCTGGCTGGACCTGGAGTCGGACGAGGCGGTGGCGGAGGAGTACGAGGCGCTGGGCCGCCGGCGCCGGGAGGAGGGCGTGCCGCTGGCGCAGGTGGTGTGGGCGCTCCTGCTCACGAGACGGACACTCTGGCAGTTCGTGGACGCCCAGGGCGCCGACTCCTTCCTGGAGCTCCGCCAGCAACTGGACCTGGAGCTCCTCGTGGTCCGCTTCTTCGACCGGGCGGTCTACTTCACCGTGAAGGGATACGAATCCGCAGGCCCCTGAGCGTCCCGCACCCATCGTTCACACCCCACCCGGACACACCCGGATGACGATCCGTGGCTCCTCCTTCATCGGCTGGTGGCGCGGTTCCATCGCGCGTACAGCGTGGGCTGCGCTCGCGGTACTCGTGCTGGTCCCCGGTCAGGGCCGGGCGCAACGCGACCCCCTGGCCTTCGACTACTGGCGCCCTCAGCGGGAGATGATCCAGCGCGGCGTGCAGGCCATCCTCTTGTGCAACGGGCTCTTCACGTCCAACCGCACGCTGGAGCAGGTTTTCCACCAGGAACTGCGCTACCTGCGCGATCCCATCGGGACGGCGCGGGGCGGCGACTACGTGGTGGACCGGGAGCGCCGGGCGGTGGCGGTGGGTGCGCCAGGCGCGGTGCCCACCATGAGGGCGGCCTTCCGCGAGGGGATCGGGTGCGTCATCATGGCGCCGGACCAGACCTTCGACGACATCGACGAACTGCCGGTCCATCCCATGCCGCCGCCGGAGGGCGATCCCGCCACGATTCCCTGGCCCGACGGCGACCTGGTGGCGGACGTGCCCCTGCCTCCGGAGGTGGACGCCGCCGCGCTCCAGGCGGCGTCGGACTGGGCGTTCCATCGGCCCACCCCGGAGCAGGTCACGCTGAGCCTCCTGGTGGTCTACAGGGGTCGGATCATCCATGAGCGGTACGCCCCCGGCGTGGACATGACCACGCGCACCCGTACCTGGTCCACCGCCAAGAGCATCGCCGTGACGCTCATCGGCATGCTGGTGGACCAGGGCAGATTGTCGCTGGATGAGCCGCTGGGATTCGAGTGGCTCCCCCGCCATCCCTCGCCGGAGACGGATCCCCGCCGGCACATCACCCTCCGTCACGTGCTGAACATGTCCAGCGGTCTGGAGACGGTGGATAACCGGGGGATGGAGTACGCCACCGGATCCGGGCTGGCCTACTGGGCGGGGTACAGCTCGGTGGAAGGCGCGCTCTCCCGCGCCCTCATCCGTGAGCCGGGCACGGTGTGGGACTACGAGAACTACGACACGCTCCTGGGCGTGCTGGCCATGAAGCTGGCGCTGGGCGACCACCGCGCCTACCTGGAGTTCCCCCGACGCGCGCTGCTGGACCGGATCGGCATGCGCAACACGCTGCTCAGCACCGACCGTTTCGGCGACTTCATCCTCAGCAGCCAGGTCTACACGAATGCCCGCGACCTGGCCCGCTTCGGACTCCTCTACCTGAACGGAGGCGTCTGGAACGGCGAGCGCCTCCTTTCGGAGGAGTGGATCGAGTTCGTGCGCACGCCGGCGCCCGCCACCGAGGGGCGGGGCCGCATGTACGGAGGGCAGTGGTGGCTGGTGCCCGACGACCGCACCGACGTACCGAAGGACGCCTACTCCACGGCGGGCAACCGCGGCCAGTACGTCATCGTCGCCCCCTCGCAC
>WGEM01000333.1 GCA_015492755.1 Gemmatimonadota bacterium
GATCCTCGTGCTGGAGCGGGGCCCCCGCTTCCGCGACGCCGACTTCAACGGCGACGAGGCGGCGATGGCGCCGATGCTCTACGCCGACGCCGGCGGGTTCCTCACCGCCGAAGGCACCATGACGCTGGCCTTCGGCCAGGCGTACGGGGGCTCCACGGTGGTCTACACCGGCACGTCGCTCCCCCCGCCGGAACGGGTCATCGAGGCGTGGGGCGTACCGGGGCTGGAGCACGACGACCTCCTGCGCCGCACCCGCCGCTACGTGCGGGAGAACGGGGTGCACCTCTATCCCGACGAGGAGGTCAACGAGAACAACCGCCTCTTCGTGGAGGGATGCCGGCGGCTGGGGTGGGAGGCGCACCAGTTTCCCGTGAACACCCGCGGCTGCAAGGGATCGAGCCTCTGCAACCTGGGATGCCCCAACGGCGCGAAGCAGGGTACCCACAAGGTGCAGCTCCCCCGCGCCGAGGCCGACGGCGTGGAGGTGGTGACCCGCGCCGACGCGATGGCGCTGGACGAAGGCGCCGTGCGGGTGCGGGTGTCGGCGCCTCGCCCCGGCGAGGCGGGCGCGCCCTCCGAGTGGGAGCCGGGGGACTACGTGGTGCGCGCCCGCTACGTGGTGCTGGCGGGGGGCGCCATCGGTTCCACCGCGCTTCTGCTGCGGTCAGGATTCAGGACGCGGGGACTCTCCGCGCTGGGCGCCGGCTTCACCTGCCACCCCGCCTTCATCCTGGTGGCGGAGCACCACCGGCCCATCTCCAACGACGTGGGCCACCCCAAGAGCTTCTATCTGGACCGCGCCGCCGAGGAGGGCTTCGTCCTGGAGACGTGCATGTACTTCCCCTTCGTGACGGCGAAGAACCTCACCGGCTTCGGGCCGGACCACGAACGCCTCATGCGCGCCTTTCCCCGCCTCCAGATGATCCTGGTGCTGGCGTGCGACAAACGCACGCCTGAGAACCGCATCGAGGTGGACGGCGCGGGCCGTCCGGTGGTGCGCTATACCTTCACGCCCCACGTGCGCCGGAAGATGGTGGCGGCCACCCGCGCCGCGGCGCGCATCTTCTTCGCCGCCGGAGCGCAGCGCGTCCACGCGCCGCCGGCCCACCCCCCGCTCCTGGAGCGGAGCGAGGAAGCCGACATCCACCGCCGTATCCACGAGCGCCACTTCCTGCCGGGGCGCCTGTCGATCTCGGCGGCGCATCTCATGGGCGGATGCGGGATGGGCACCGACGCCCGTGATTCGGTGACCGACGCGTGGGGGCGGGTGCACGGGGTGTCCTGGCTCCGGGTAGCGGACTCGAGTCTCTTTCCCGACTCCATCGAGATCAATCCGTACCTCACCATCATGGCCCTGGCCGACCGCGTGGCGGACGGCCTCATCGACGACCTCACCACCTGAGCCGCGCATGAAACTTCCCGGCGGAGCCATCGTCACACGGGCGCTGGAGGACGAAGGGATCGAGCTGGCCTTCGGGATCCCCGGCACCCACAACATCGAACTCTACGACGCGCTGGCCGAGTCGGAGCGTGTGCGCAGCGTCCTGGTGACCGACGAGCAGAGCGCGTCGTTCATGGCCGACGGCGCGTGGCGGGCGTCGGGGCGGATGGCGTGCGTGAATCTGGTGCCGGGGGCGGGTCTCACCCACGCGCTCTCCGGCATCGCCGAGGCCTACCTGGATCAGGTCCCCATGCTGGTGCTGGGGTGCGGGATCCGACGCGACGTGCGCCGCGCCTTCCAGCTCCACGACGTGGACCAGGAGGCCATCGCGCGCCCGGTGGTGAAGGCCACCTACCGTCCCGAGTCGGGCGCGGCGCTCTACCGCACCGTTCGCGAGGCGTGCCGGGTGGCGAGGGCGGCGCCCCCCGGGCCCGTCTTCGTGGAGGTGCCGGTGAACCTCTACCTCTTCACGCACGACGTGGACCTGGAGGGCGAGCGCCGCGCCTTCGAAGCGGCGGACGCGCCGGCGCTGCCGGCCCCCGACGCCGACGCCCTGGCGCGGGCGGTGGCGCTCCTCAGGGCCGCGAAGCGGCCGCTCCTGTATGTGGGCGCCGGCGCCATCGACGCGGGCGCCGAGGTGGTGCGCCTCGCCGAGACGCTGGAGGCGCCCGTCTCCACCACCTTCACCGGGAAGGGCGTGATCCCCGAAGACCATCCGCTCTTCCTCTGGCCGGGCTACGGGCACACCGCCCCCGCCTTCGCGCGCACGGTGGCCGACGGCTGCGACGTGACGGTGGCGGTGGGGTGCCGCTTCAGCGAGGTGGGCACCGGGAGTTACGCGCTGGAGCCCAAGGGCCCCCTCATCCACATCGACGCCGACGCCGACGCCATCGGCGCCAACTTCCCCGCCGAGGTGGCGCTGGTGACGGACGCCCGCGTGGGGCTCCGGGCGCTCCTGGAGGCGCTGGGCGGAGCGGCGCCGCGCGGCCCCGACACCCGGCTCCGCGACGCCATCCGCACGGGTCACGAAGCGCTCCGCCGGGAGTGGCTCTCGGGGGCGGGCGGACCGCTGGTAACGCCGGCGCACCTCCTGGCTCAGGCGCAGGAGGTCTTCGGAGCCGACGCCGTCTACGCCACCGACAGCGGGAACGGCACCTTCATCGCCATGGAGGCGCTGCGCCTCGCCGGACCGCGCCGCTACCTGGCGCCGGTGGACTACTCCTGCATGGGCTACGCGGTGCCGGCGGCGCTGGGCGCCAAACTGGCGTGTCCGGAGCGGCCGGTGGTGGCGCTGGCCGGCGACGGCGCCTTCCTCATGACCGGCCTGGAGCTACTCACCGGCGTGCAGGAGGGCGCCGGTGTGGTGGTCCTCCTCCTCCGCGACCGCGAGCTGGCGCAGATCGCGCAGTTCCAGAGCACCGCCATGAACCGGAAGACCAAGTCGGCGGTGCACGACTACGACGCCGAGCACCTGGCGGCGGGGATGCGGGTGCCCTTCCTGCGCATCTCCACCGACGACGAGGTGCGCCCCGCGCTGGAGGAGGCGAGCGCGGTGGCGGAGGGCGGGACGCCGGTGCTGGTGGAGGTGGCCATCGACTACAGCCGAAAGACGCTCTTCACCCGCGGCGTGGTGAAGGCGAACCTGCACCGCCTTCCCCTCCGGGACCGGGTGCGCTTCGTGGGGCGGGCGCTCACGCGCCGCTTCACCGAGTGAGGCCCGTCCCACCCGGGGTCCTCAACACCCTCCGCGCGCCGGCTGTCCCTGGACGGACTTCCACTTTTTCGCACACCACCGCACACGACGCATGACCCAGCGCACCCCCGCGACCGCCCTCCGCACGCTGACGCCGGCGCTGGCGGCCCTGACGCTCCTGGCCGCCGCCGCACCGCTGCACGCCCAGGACGGCGCCCGCCCCCACGCCCGGGCGGTGCGCGTCGGCGAGCCGCCCACCATCGACGGGCGGCTGGACGAGGCGGTGTGGCGGCCGGCGGAGCCCCTCACCGGGTTCATCCAGCGGGTGCCCGCCGACGGCGAGCCCTCCGCGGAGCCCACCGAGGTGCGGATCCTGCAGGACGACGAGGCGCTCTACGTCGGCGCCTGGCTCTACGACTCGCGTCCCGACCGGATCGTGCCGGGGGAGGCCATCCGGGATTACGATCTGGAGCAGAGCGACGCCATCATGATCATCCTGGACACCTTCCGGGACGAGCAGAACGCCTTCGTCTTCGCCACCAACCCGGCGGGGATCGAGTACGACGGCCAGGTGGCGAACTCCGGGAGCGGGGGCGGGCGCTTCTTCGGTGGTGGCGGGGGAGCACAGGCACGCCGCCAGCAGGGCGGCGCTGGCGGCGGCTTCAACGTGAACTGGGACGCCAGTTGGTCGGTGGCCACCTCGCGCG
>WGEM01000334.1 GCA_015492755.1 Gemmatimonadota bacterium
CTCCTGGGTGGTGGCCTTCTGGGCGGTGGCGGTGTGGGGAGGGGTCGTGGGCGTGGCGATCCTCCTGTTCCGGAGGCGCTGGGCTGTGCCGGTGCTTCTGGCTTCCCTCCTGTCGATGGTCATCACCGCCATCCACAACTTCCTCTTCTCCAACGGGCTGGAGGTGATGGGTGGCGCAGGCGCGGCCTTCACCGGGCTGATCTTCCTCGCCGCGGTAGCGCTGTGGTACTACGCCCGGAGGATGACGGCCCGGGGGGTGCTGGCGTAGAGGAGCGGGGGGTGCGGCTGTCCCGCCTCTCCGGAGCGGACCGGCCCCTCGGGGCGTGCCGAGCTCCCGGGACGGCGCGCTACCGGTAGCGCAGCGCCTCCACGTCGTGGAGCCAGCCGCCCCGCACCACCCATCGCCGCGAGCGGAAGGCCGCCACGTCGCGGGTAGGGTCGTCGGCCAGAACCACCAGGTCGGCGGCCCTGCCCGGCTCCACCACGCCCAGGTCGGTCCGCCCCATGGCCCGGGCCGGGTTGGCGGTGGTGGCGACGATGACGTCCATGGGCGAGAGCCCGGCGGCCTGCATGGCCTCCATCTCCGCGAAGATGGCGGGGCCGTGGAGGGTGAGGGTGTTCCCTGCGTCGGTTCCGGTCACCACGGGAATCCCTGCCTCGTGCACCCGCAGGAGGTTCCGCACCATGACCTGGTAGCGCTCACGGCCCATCGCCCGGCGGCGCGCCACCCGTGCGGTGTCCTGCATGGCGGGCAGCTCGGCGGTGCTCCGCGCCTTCGCCAGCGTGCCCGGGTCGAGGCACCGCGCGTCGATGGCCTCCTCGTCGAAGCGCCTCTCGGCGAAGCTCTGGATCCCCTGGAAGACCGTGAGGGTGGGGTTGTACGAGACGCTCCCCTCCCGGGCAAGCCGGAGGAACTCCTCGTCCACATCCAGGTCGGATACGGAGTGCACCAGGTGAGCAGCTCCGGCCCGGAGGGCGTCCTTCGCCTGCCAGAGCCCGGTGGCGTGGACGATGAGGGGAACTCCCGCCTCCCGGGCCACTCCGGCGGCGACGCGGATCATCTCCTGGTAGTGGGCGGCGTCCGGCGCGCTCTCCGAGACCAGGTACCAGACCTTCACGTGGGAGGCGCCGGAGAGGACGAGATAGCGGGCCGCCTCCTCCACCGTCGGCCCGTCGGCCATGTAGAGGAACTGGCGTTCGGCGGGGACGTTCAGCCAGTGATCCCGGGCCGAGAGAAGGGGGCCGGCCGCCACGACGTGGGGGGCGTCGGGGTCGTTCTCCACACGGCGCGCCAGGTCCCAGGTCCAGGGATACCCACCCACGTCCCAGGTGGCCGTCACGCCCGCGCACAGGTAGGCTCGTAGATACCGGTCCGGGTCGGCGCGGTTCTCGGCCACCACCCGCGGATACGGGTACCGGTCCCGGAGGTCCCCGACCTGGTCCGGACCGCCGTCGGCCCAGCCGGTCTGGGAGTAGTGAACGTGGCCGTCGATGAGCCCGGGCGTGATCCACATGCCGGAGGCGTCCAGGACCGGCAGCTCTCCCACGGGACACTCCGCCGCGGTGCCCACGCAGTCGACGATTCCGTCACGGAAGGTGACCACGGCGCCCGCCAGCGGCGGCCCGCCCCTGCCGTCCACGAGCGTTCCTCCCACCAGCGCTCCGCTTCCCCGCACGGTTTCCGCGGCCTGCCGGCCTGCCGCCGGAGCCGTGGGGGACTGCGCGGCCAGCGCCGATCCACCACCGGAGAAGACAAGAGCGGCGGTGGCGAGGACCGCCACCGCCGCCCCCGCCCGCACGGCCGGCCGGGCTCCGGCGGTCATTCCGCCGGCCGCAGGTCCACGGTGACCTGCGCCTGCACGTGGCCCATGTCGGCCCGCTCCCTGAGGGCGTCCCGGATGCGGGGCTCCAGCTTCTGGTAGGCCGAGAGCACGCCGGCGCGCAGCTCCTTGCGGAGGACCTTCAGCGCGTTGACGTCCGGCCGGCTGGTCTTGGTCTCCTTCCTGGCCTCGGCCACGTCGTGGGGGCGGATCTCGAAGGGGGCCATGCCCACATCGTCGGGCCGGTCATGGTCCAGGTACTGGATGGCGACGCTCACGTCTCCGCGGGCGTGGTGATGGTGGATGTCGCCCACTGCCTGGAACCGGGCCGCCAGCTTGCCCAGCTCCACCCGGCCGGCGGCCTTCATGTAGGCCCTCTCCACGGTGGAGAAGATCCGCCGGATCCGCTCCGGGTTCGTGGCGTCCACGTCGGGGATGTCGGTGTCGAGCTCCTTCCCCATGGCCTGCCGGTCCAGGTGGAAGCGGGCGCTCTCGGCGTCCCGGTTCCGGGCTCGGTCGATGCCCTCGAGGATTCGGTCGGGATTGGTGCGATAGCTCATTCGCCGCTCCGGAGCGGGTCGGTGGTCGGACGTGGCGCGGCCGGAGCCGCCGAACCCTGACGATACGACCTCCCCGGATTGCGGCCAAGCCCGGCGCGGAAGAAAAGTCTCAAGCGATGCGTAGAAGCTTCCGGGTACCGCCCGCCGGCGGCTGGCGGCGCGCCCGACGGAGGGACAGACTACGGAAGCGTGACGGGGAGGGGCGCGGCGGCGGTGCCGCACCCCTCCGGCACGGAACGGTCCGGGTCCGGCCCTCCCGAGAAGGAACCGGCACCGGATCGGGGTCCGGGGCCCCGCCTCACAGCCAAGGAGATGCTCATGCGTGTTCGTCCTTGTTCCGCTGCACTTCCCCTTCTGGTCCTCGTGGCGTCGGCGTGCGGCGGCGGCGGCCCCTCGCCCGCCAGCCTCTCCTACGGCCTTCCCGACCCCGCCACGGTGACGTACCAACAGGGCGACACGGTGACCATCGATATCGACGCGGGCGGCCAGGCCATGCAGGCCCGGGTGGCCACGCTGGCCACGTTGGACGCCTCGTTCACGCGGGCGGCGGACGGCGTGCAGGTGACGCTGACGTACCGGGACTTCTCGGGGCGGGTGAGCCAGCCCATGGGCCCCCCCGTGACCGGTGACGCCAGCGGGATCGAGGGGCCGCTGGTCTTCACGCTGGACCGGCGGGGACGGGCCGCCCTCGTCTCGGCGCCGGAGCTGAGCGGGACGGCGGAGCAGTTCGTCCAGCCCCTCCCCACCGCCCACAACTTCTTTCCGCGGCTTCCGGGGCGGGCGGTCTCGGTGGGCGAGAGCTGGACCGATACCATCCGCTTCGACGGACCCAGCGGACCCGGTGACGTGAAGGGC
>WGEM01000335.1 GCA_015492755.1 Gemmatimonadota bacterium
GCCAGGACGCCCTCTCGAAGGGCGTCACCACCTTCCACGACGCGGGCTCGGACTTCGAGACCATCGACGGGTTCCGCCGGCTCGCTGACGAGGGGCGGCTCCCGGTGCGGCTCTACGTGATGGTCCGGTTCGAGAGCAACGAGACCATGCGGGCGCGGCTCGGCGAGTACCGCACCGTGGGGTACGGCGGGGGCTTCCTCACCGTGCGGGCCATCAAGCGGCAGATCGACGGGGCGCTGGGCTCCCACGGCGCCTGGCTCCTGGAGCCGTACGCCGACCTTCCCGGAAGCACCGGGCTGGCGGTGGAACCGCCGGACGACATCGAGGAGACGGCCCGCCTCGCGCGGGAGCTGGGCTTCCAGCTCAACACCCACGCAATCGGCGACCGGGCCAACCGCGAGGTGCTGGACATCTACGAGCGGACCTTCCGGGGGCTGGACGATCCGGGGGTGCTGCGCTGGCGTATCGAGCACGCGCAGCACCTCCACCCCGACGACCTGCCGCGTTTCGCGGAGCTGGGCGTCATCGCTTCCATGCAGGGGATCCACGCCGCTTCCGACGCCCCCTGGGTCCTGCGCCGCCTCGGCCCCGAGCGGGCCGCCAGCGGGGCATACCTCTGGCGCTCCCTCCTGGATGGGGGCGTGGTGGTGACCAACGGCACCGACACGCCGGTGGAGGACGTCGATCCCATCGCGTCGTTTCACGCTTCCGTCACGCGCCTCGACCGGAACGGGGAGCCCTTCCACCCGGAGGAGCGGATGACCCGGATGGAAGCGCTGAGGAGCTACACGCTCAGCAACGCGTACGCCGCCTTCGAGGAGGAGACCAAGGGGTCCATCACCCCCGGAAAGCTCGCCGACATCGTCGTCCTGGACCGCGACATCATGACCATCCCCGAGGAAGAGATCCCCCTGGCCCGGGTGGACCTCACCGTGGTGGGCGGGGAGATCCGCTACGAGCGCTCACGATGAGAGGCCACAGACCCATGCGCACACTCATGCTCCTGTCGGTGGCGGCCCTGGCCGCCTCGTGCACGCTGGAACCCCGGACCGACGCCAACCGCCGTCCTGTGGACGCCGCCGGAACGGACGACGCCCCGCATCGAGCCATCATCCAGCCCGAGGGCGTGGCGCGGCTGCCGGTATTCTACACGGCCGTGCGCACCGGTGACCTCCTCTTCCTCTCGGGCCAGATCGGCACGAAGCCCGGGGTGTCGCCGCCCGAGGTGGTGGAGGGGGGGATCGGCGCCGAGACCCGCCGCACCCTCGAGAACATCCGGACCGTCCTCGCCTCCGAGGGGCTCGGCTTCGACGATCTGGTGAAGTGCACGGTGTTCCTGGCGGACATCGCCGAGTACGGCGCCATGAACGAAGCGTACCTGGAGTTCTTCCCGTCCGACCCGCCGGCCCGTTCCGCCATGGCGGGAAGCGGCCTGGCGCTGGGGGCCCGGGTGGAGATCGAGTGCATCGCGGCGTATCCGTGAGCTTCCCGTAGATCCGCGCCGGGCCGGGGCGAACCGTCAGGGTCGCGCCGGCCTGGGGCGAACCGTCAGGGCCTCGCCGGCCTGCGACGAACCGTCAGGGCCGCGCCAGAACGCCCGTCACCGCCCGGAGGAGCTCGGTCATCGAGAAGGGCTTCTGGAGAAAGGCCGAGTCGGTGCCGAGTCCGGTGCGCTGCTCCAGGAACTCGTCCGAGTATCCGGACATGAAGATGGTGGGAAGATCCGGGTGGGAGGACCGCAGGCGGTTCGCCAGCTCCACGCCGTTGATGTCGGGCATGATGACGTCGGTGATGAGCAGGTCGATGCCGTCGGCTTCGCGCCCGAAGAGCTCGAGGGCCTCGTGAGCGTCGGCTGCGGACAGCACCCGGTATCCGTGGCGCCGCAGCGCCGACTCCACCAGCTCGCGCACCCGGGGCTGGTCCTCCACCATGAGCACCGTGGCGGCCCGCTCCGCGGCGGCGGCGGGCACCGGGCGCCGGGGAGGATCCACCGCGGCATACACGCGCGGCCAGTAGATCCGGAAGGTCGTGCCCGTTCCCGGCACGCTCTCCACCGCCACCGTGCCGCCGCTCTGCTCCACGATCCCGTACACGGTGGCCAGCCCCAGCCCGGTTCCGCGGCCCAGGCCCTTGGTGGTGAAGAACGGTTCGAAGATGTGGGAGAGGGTCTCGGGGTCCATCCCCGTGCCGGTGTCGGTGACCGCGAGGAGCACGTGCTCGCCGGCGACGGTCCCCAGGTCGGCGGCCTTCCGCCGGGGGAGGCGGACGCCCTCCACCGCGATGCGGAGGGAGCCGCCCCGCGGCATGGCGTCGCGGGCGTTGGCGGCCAGGTTCACCAGGACCTGCTGCACCTGCCCGGGGTCGGCGAGGATCCGGGGCGCATCGGGCGCACACGCCACCTCCAGGCGCACGTCCGTTCCCAGGAGGCGTTCCAGCATCCCGGTCATGTCGCGCACCAGCGCTCCCACGTCCACCACCCGGGGCGTCACCACCTGGCGGCGGCTGAAGGCGAGGAGCTGGTTGGTCAGGTCCGCCGCCGCCTCGGCGGCGCGGGTGATCTCGGTGAGGTAGCGCGCCACCTCCTCGCTCGATTCCGCCGTCGCCGCCAGCTCCGCCGAGCCGTGGATGACGGTGAGGAGGTTGTTGAAGTCGTGGGCGACGCCGCCCGCCAGCCGCCCCAGGGCCCGGAGCTTCTGGGACTGCAGGAGCTGGTCCTCGACGCGGATGCGCTCGGCCATCTCTTCCTGAAGGCGCTCGTTGGCGGCCCGGAGCGCCTCGGTGCGCTCCCGGACCCGTTCTTCCAGCTCGTCGCGGGCCCGCCGCAGCTCGTCCTCCAGCCGCTTGCGGGAGAAGAGGTCGGGGACCTCGTAGGCGCCCCGGGGGGCCGGCGGCGCCGCGTCCGTCTCCAGGTAGTCCCGGATGCGGCGGTGGATGTGGTCCGGGGGCGCCATGACGAAGCGGCACCGGTCGTCGCCGCGGCCGCGGCAATGGATCTCGGCGGCCACCAGGGGCTGGCCGAAGCTCTCCTGGCACCACCCCGACGCGTAGCCGGGGTGGTGCCAGGAGAGC
>WGEM01000336.1 GCA_015492755.1 Gemmatimonadota bacterium
ACTCTTCACCGTGCCCAGGTTGCAGCCGGTGATGTCGGCGATCTCCTCGTACGTCTTCCCCTCCAGCTCCCGGAGGACGAAGACCATCCGGTGGTGCTCGGGTAGCTGCTCCACCGCCTCCAGCACCTTCTCCCGGAGGAAGCGCTTCCGGTACAGGTCGTCGGGCTTGAACTGGGTGTCTTCCCACTCCAGCGGCCGGTGGTCCGCGTCCCAGTTCTTCTTGATGGTCTGGAAGAGGACCAGGGGATTCCGGGACCGGTTGCGCAGCTCGTTCTTCGCCAGGTTGCTGGCGATGGTGTAGATCCAGGTGGAGAACTTCTTGCTCTGGTCGAACCGCTTCAGGTGGCGGTACACCCGCACGAAGGTCTCCTGGACCAGGTCCTGAGCCCGCTCCCGGTCGCCGATGGTGCGGTACACGAAGTTGAGGAGCCGCTGGTCGTAGCGGGACACCAGCTCGCCGAAGGCACGGGGGTCGCCGTCCAGCGCGGCCTGCACGACCTGGCTGTCCGTGAGCTCCCCGAGGCGCTCCCGGTGCCGGCGGGCCTCGCCGGTCCCGGGGCGGTCGGGCGTGTGCTCCTGCTTCTTCCTGCGTGCCGTAGCTCTCGCCACTGTCGTCACCTCTCCTCGTCCGGATGGTCCGCCAGAACGGCAGTCCACAGACCTCCACGCTTTCTCACCGTGCAGACACCGTGCCACCCCGGCGACCCCGGAAACACGGGGACTTTCCCCGCGGGCGTCCTCCCCGGGGGACGCCGCCCGGCCCTCCGGGGACACGCTCGGGCCGCACCGCCGGTGCGGATCCGGACCCCGGCCCGGCACGCTACCGGCAGAACCGGTCCACGTAGAGGAGGGCCGACACGCTCTTGGCGTCGGTGATCTTCCCCGCTCCGCACCATCTCCATCGCTCCCGACCACGGGAGGCTCAGCACCTCCACGAACTCGTCGTCGTCCAGCTCCGAGCGGCCCTCCTGCAGATCCTCCGCCAGGAAGAGCCGGATCACCTCGTCGGTGAACCCCGGCGTCGTGTGGATGCGGGTGAGGTAGCGAAGCCGCCCGGCCCGCATCCCCGTCTCCTCCTCCAGCTCCCGGGCGGCCCACGCTTCCCACGGCTCCTCCCGGCTCCGGGGCAGCCCCGCCGGCACCTCGTACAGGGTGCCGCCGGAGGCGTACCGGTACTGGCGGAGGAGCACCACCTCGGGGTCGTCGTCCCGGATGGACCCCGTCACCGGCACCACCGCCGAGGCCCCCGGGTGGCGGATCATCTCCAGCTCTCCCTGCGAGCCGTCGGGGAAGCGGACGGTGTCGATGCTCAGCTTCACGATGCGCCCGTCGTGGACGGGGCGGCTCGCCAGCCTTCCCGGCCGGCCCTCCAGGGGACCGCCTTCCATGGGACCTCCCTCTTGGATACGGGCCCTCGGCCCGGTGGTTGCACGTGGATCTCAGGGCTCCGGACGGATCACCTCCACCGGACCCATCCCCGCCGCCTCGATGCGGGGCGCCACCGCCTCGGCGTCGCCCACCACCACCACGCGGGCCTCGTCCGGCCGGAGGGCCCGGGGCGCCAGCGCCCGCACCTCGTCCGGATCGACGGCGCGGACGCGCTCGCGGTACGTGTGATAGTAGTCCTCCGGGAGTCCGTAGATGACCAGCTCCGTCACCCGGTTGGCCACCTGGCCCACCGTCTCCAGCCGGAGAGGGAAGGTCCCGGCGATGTAGTCCCGGGCCGCCGCCACCTCCTCCGGGGTGGGCCCGTCGCCGGCGAGGCTCCGGAGCTCCCGGAAGATCTCGGTGAGGGCCTCTGCGGTGACGTCGGTCCCCACCGACGTGGAGATCACGAAGGGGCCCGGGCGGCTGCGGAGGGAGAAGCGGGAGCGGACTCCGTAGGTGAACCCGTGGCGCTCCCGGAGGCTCAGGTTGAGGCGGCTGGTGAAGGTGCCGCCGAGAAGGGCGTTGAGCACCGTGAGCCCCACCACCTCCGGGTCCGTCCGGGCCGCCCCCAGGTGGCCCACCCGCACCTCGGACTGCACCGATCCCGGACGGTCCACCACCAGGGTCCTGCACTCCGGGCCCGGCGCGGCGGGGGGGGGCGGCGG
>WGEM01000337.1 GCA_015492755.1 Gemmatimonadota bacterium
ACCTGGCCACCCGTGCCGCGAAGGAGGGTGATTCCTCGGAGGGGCTGGTTCCGTCCGGCTTCGAGGCGTGGCTGGAGGAGCAGCGGGAGCGGGGGCGGTACCTGGACTACATGGAGTTCCAGCCGCCGGAGCGTCGGTTCGGTCCGTAGGGGAGCCTCTCGCGGGACCCACCTGTGGGGCTGGCTCCTGCCGCACACGCCACAGCTGGGCGGTGGCGCGCGGGTCTGGGGCACCAAAAAAGCGAGAGGGCTCGACCGTGGTTGCCCACAATCGAGCCCTCTCTGACACGGGGATGCCTCCCGGCGCTTCACGCCTGCACCGTCCAGGCCTCCCACGGCGCTGGTGGGAGTCTCGGCCCGTGCTTGGGTCCGTCGCGTGACGACGGCTGGGCCTTCTCCCTTACAACCCTCGTGTTGTCGCGTGGTCAGCGACCGAGGGCGCCCCTTGGCCTTCGGGGCTACGGTGAGGGCCAGCGACCTCCCTCACCGGGCTCCCCGGATATCCCAAGTCCGGTTCGCCTGCCACCGCTGCACCGTCGTGCCCGGTGACTCACGCTTCGGACTATCGAAGGGATGACCAACGCCATCGTCTTCGATGAGCCACGTCCGAAACGCGACGTATAGATAGAGGGTCCAGGGGCGGGATGCAAGGGCGTCGGCACGGCGGATGCCGCGAATCGGGTATTACGCGCCAAGTTATTGTTTTGCATTTACTTACGCTGTACGCCTACAGCGGTTTCGAGGTGCGTCCGGTGCAACGTAGAAACATTTGATTTCAGAAACACTTTTTCCCGAAACATCTGGCTCGTACCCTCTGGAACTTGAAAAAACTGTGGGTCTCCACCAGGGCGTGACGGACGCCGGCGGGGGCACATTTTGTTGCCTAGGCGACATCCCGGCGGTGGCCGAACGTCTCCGAGAAGGCGTCCACGAAGGCATCCGCGGCCTCCGTGACGTCGACGGGCCGGCCCAGTTCCACGGCAAGGGAGGTGACGTCACGGTCCGCGATCCCGCACGGCACGATGGTGCGGAAGAACCCCAGGTCGTTACAGACGTTGAGTGCCACGCCGTGGGAGGTGATCCACCCCGACGACACCCGTACCCCGATGGCGGCGAGCTTCCCGGTGGCCGTCCAGACACCGGTGTAGCCCGGACTCCGGGTGGCGGCGACGCCGAAACGCGCCGCCGTCCGGATGAGCACCTCCTCCAGGTCGCGCAGATACCGGTGGAGATCCTTGCGGTCGGGCTTCAGATCCAGGATGGGGTACGCCACCAGCTGGCCCGGTCCGTGGTACGTGACGTCTCCCCCCCGCCCCGACTCGAAGAGCTCGATCCCCAGGCGGGCCCGCTCCTCTTCGCCCACCAGGACGTGAGCCGGATCGGCGGACGACCCCAGCGTGATCACGTGGGGGTGCTCCAGGAGCAGGAGCGTGTCGGGGATCTCCCCCGCCCTGCGCTCCGCCACCAGGCGCTCCTGTAGCTTCAGAGCCTCCCCGTACCGCACGAGGCCCAGCTTCCGGACCTGAAGGCTCCGGGCGCCGGGCCCCGTGGCGTCTGAGACGCGGTTCGGACTCATGCGTCCTCGGGGAAGTCCTCCAGCATCTCCTTGAGCGCGGAGAGGAACCGGGCGGCATCGGCGCCGTCCACGATGCGGTGATCGTACCCCAGCGAGAAGTACGACCGCTTGCGGATGGCCATGAGATCCTGGCCGGTGACGGGATCCGGAAGGACCACCACACGCTTCTCGATGGCACCCAGCCCCAGGATGGCGGAGGTGCCCTTCGGGATGATGGGCATCCCCACCAGCGTCCCCAGGACACCGGGGTTCGTGATGGAGAAGGTGGCGCCCTGGATTTCCTCGGGAAGCAGCTTGCGCTCCCGCGCCCGGGTGGCCAGGTCGATGATCTTGTTGGCGATCCCCACCAGACCCAGATGATCGGCGTCGTGCACCACCGGCACGATGAGGCCGGGGTTGAGGTCCACGGCGATGCCCAGGTTCACGTTCCCGCGGTAGATCACGTTGTTGCCCGACACCGCCGAGTTGATCATGGGATACTCGCGCAGCAGACGCGACACCGCCCACGCCACGAACGCGGTGTAACTCACCCGCACGCCCTGCTGCTCCCAGCGCGCCTTGTTGGCGGCGCGGATGCGGTCGATGGCGGTGAAGTCGATCTCGATGAAGGAGTGCACGTGGGGCGTCACCCGCTTGGCCAGCACCATGTGCTCCGCCGTGAGCCGTCGGATCTTGTCCATCGGCTCCACCCGATCCGCCGGACGCACCGGATACTCCGGGTGGCGGACCTCGCCGTAGAAGCGTGCCCAGAAGTCGTCCGCACCCGCCGGCGCCGGCGCCGCGGCGGGGGCAGGCCGGGGAGCCTCCGGAGCGGCCGGTGACGGCGCGGGGGCGGGCGCCGGGGCCTCGGCGGCGGCCGCGGCGGCACCTCCGCTCTCGATGAAGCGCAGGATGTCCTGTTTCGTCACCCGGCCCGCGTGCCCGGTGCCCGGGACCTTCGAGATGTCGATCCCGTGCTCCTCGGCGATCTTGCGCACCACCGGCGTGGAGCGGGTGCGGAGGCGCTCCTCGGCACTCATGGTCCCGCCGTCACCCTCTGCCGGAGCCGCGGGCGCGGACGCCGGAGTCGGCTCTGCGGCAGCAGGCTGCGACGCCGCCGGTTCCGCAGCGGCGGGCGCCTCGTCCGGCGCCTGAGGCTCCGGAGCCGGTGCCTGGGCGGCGGCGGACGCATCCGTCTCGATGTAGGCCACGACGGTGCCCACCTCGACGGTCTCGCCCTCGGGCACCGCGATCTCGGCCAGAACACCCGAAGCCGGTGCGGGAATCTCCGCGTCCACCTTGTCGGTGGAGATCTCCAGGATCGGCTCGTCCCGCTCCACCGGGTCGCCGACCTTCTTCAGCCATCTGGATACGGTGCCCTCGGCGATGGACTCACCCATCTGGGGCATCGGGACTTCAATGCGAGCCACGCCCGTCCACTCCCTCGTTGGAATTCCGGTTCAAGTCCTTCAGCAGGTCGCCGAACAAAGGAAGCACCCCTCGTTGGGTGCGCCACGGCCCCGGATCCCAGACGGCGCGACGACGGCGTAGCCCGAGCTACGTCGAGGAGCGCCAACGAAGGAGGCGGGGCCGTGCCGCCCCAACCCTCCTACGCCCAAGACAGCATCCAATTGTTCGGCGACCTGCTAAAGCTCGCCCGACGCTCAGTACGCGACAAGGTACCGGGCAGCGGTGAGGATATCCTCGATCTGCGGGAGGAAGTAGTCCTCCAGCGATCCCGAGTACGGCACGGGGGCGTCGATGGCCGTCACCCTCAGGATGGGGGCGTCCAGCCACTCGAACGCCTTCTCATTCACACGGATGGCGACCTCGCCGGCGATGCCCCCGGTCCGCGTGTCCTCGTGGACCACCAGGAGGCGTCCCGTCTTACGCACGGACGCCATGATGGCCTCCTCGTCCAGGGGGAGGAGCGTGCGGAGGTCCAGGATCTCCACCGACACGCCGTCCTCGCGCTCCAGCGTCTCTGCGGCGGCCACCGACTTGTGCACCATGGCGCCGTAGGTCACCACCGTCAGGTCACCACCTTCCCGCACGGTGCGCGCCTTCCCGAGGGGCACCACGAAGTCCTCGTCGGGCAGCACCTCGCGGAGCGCCGGGGCGCGGTAGAGCCCTTTGTGCTCCTCGAAAATCACGGGGTTGTCGTCGCGGATGGCGGCCTTGATGAGCCCCTTGGCGTCGTACGGCGTGCTGGGGTACACGATCTTCAATCCCGGGGTGTGGAAGAAGGCCATCTCCACGTTCTGCGAGTGGAAGGGCCCCCCGCGGTTGCCCCCGCCCACGGGTCCGCGGATGACCAGCGGGAGCGGTCCGGCGCCCCGGTACAGGGAGGTGGCGATGTAGTTGGTGATCACGTCGTACGCGGGGGAGATGAAGTCCATGAACTGCATCTCCACCACCGGACGGAGCCCCATGTGCGCGGCGCCTGCCGCGGCGCCGGTGAAGCCGCCCTCCGAGATGGGGGTGTCGATGACCCGATCCGACCCGAAGTAGTCCAGGAAGCCGCGCGTCACCTTGAAGGCGCCGCCGTAGACGCCGATGTCCTCCCCCAGGAGGAAGACCCGCTCGTCGCGCTCCATCTCCTCGAAGAGCCCCTCGCTGAGGGCCTCCAGGAAGGTGACGGGCTCCCCGCGCCGGGTCTTCTGCAGATGTTCGGGCACCGCCTTGCTCATACCGCTGCTTCCTCTCAAGCCAGGGACGGATCGGGTGGGGCCAGCCGGGTCCAGGGCGGGCGGCTCTCCACGTCGGTGTACACCCCGCCCACCGCGTCCGGACCTTCGGGCAGCGGCTCCGCCACGGCCCGCTCCGCCGCGAGCCGGCAGGCTTCCTCCACCTCCGCCACGATGGCCGCCAGCTCCGCCTCGCCGGCCCAGCCCGAGGCGATGAGGCGCTCGTGGTAGCGGCGGATGGGGTCCTTGCGCTCCCAGGCCTCGATGAGTTCGCGGGGCACGTAGTCCTGTGGGTCGTGCTGTGCGTGTCCCAGGCGGCGGAAGTACCGGAGCTCCACCATCTGCGTCCCCTCGCCGGAGCGGGCGCGCCGGGCCGCGTCGCGCACCGCCTCGTATACCGCCAGCACGTCGGTGCCGTCCACCGACGCCGCGCCGATCCCGTAGCCGGGCGCCTTCTCGGTGAAGCTCTCCAGCCGGCTCACCCGGAAGGTGGGGGT
>WGEM01000338.1 GCA_015492755.1 Gemmatimonadota bacterium
CGCACCGCGCATGGTGGTGACCGCGGCGTTGTCCTTCCTGGCCCTGGTGGGCGCATCGCCCGGCGGCGGAGCCCAGGAGCTCGAGCCGGCGGCGCTGTCGCTGCGCCTTCCCGGCGCCGTGTACCGCGTCGAAGGGCCGCGCGCCCGCTGGGAGCTGAGCTACGCTTACCTGGCGCAATCCGACGACGGGAATCTCACCGGCACCCGCGCGTTGAGTACTGGCGAGATGCTGGAGCGCTACCCGGTGGTCCCCGTCATCCGCAGCGTCCGGGAGCACGGCGTGGCGGTCACCTTCAGGCCCACCCCTCGCGTCACGCTTCACCTGGCGCTCCCCTACCGCACCGTCCGCCTCCGCCAGGTGACACGCCTCAACCGGACCTTCGAGCGCTCCGCCTCGGGTGCGGGCGATCTCGTGCTGGCGGCAGACTGGACGGCGGTGGCGGGAGGCGTGCGCGCGGACGCCGGCCTGGGCGTCTCGGTCCCCACCGGCTCGGTGGAGGTGCGCGACGCCGGCGGGGACCTCCTCCCTTACCCGCTCCAGATGGGGAGCGGTACGTGGGACGTGGCTCCGTCGCTCACCTTGAGCGGCGTCGCGGGACCGGGCGCGTGGCGCATCGAGGCGGGGGCGCTCCTCCGGCCGGGTGAGAATCCGCGCCGGTACCGGCTGGGCCACGTGGCGGAAGCTGCGGCCGTCTACGCGGTACGCTGGCGAAAGGCGGTGACGGCGGAGGCGGGACTCGCCACCCGCACCTGGGGAAACCACGCCGGCGCCGACCCGGAACTCGCCGACCTCACGGACTCACCGCTCTACGACGCGTCGCTCCGCGGCGGGCGGCGCATCGACGTACCCCTCTCCCTGGCGGTGGAACTCCCACGGACCCGGTGGGGCGCACACTCGGTGCGGGCCGAGGTACGGCTGCCGGTGCGCCAGGACCTGCACGGTCCGCAACTCCGCCGTGAATGGAGCGCGGCGGTCACCTGGACCTTCAGCGCAGGAGGAAGCCGGCCTTCAGGGGGTCCTCCGGGTCGATGAGGAACTCGTGCCGGCCGGTGAGGTGGGCCCGGCCCGTGATCTCGGGCACCACGGCCTTCACCTCGCCCACACGGCCCGTCCCCAGCACCCGGCCACGGAAGGTGGTGCCCAGGATGCTCTCCACCACCATCTCCTGCCCCTCCTCCAGTTCGCCGCGGGCGTGGTGGATGGCCAGGCGTCCGGAGACGCCGGTGCCGGTGGGGCTCCGGTCCACCTCGCCGTCGGCGAAGACGCACACGTTCCGGCTGTGGGCGCCCCCCTCGTGGGCGGGCCCCACGAAGATGGTGCCGTAGACGAAGCCCAGATCGTCATGGAGCGGGTGACGCGGCGGGTCGGCGATCTGCACCGCTTCCTTGATCCTGCGCCCCAGCCGGATGAGCTCGGAAGTCTCGTCGGGAAGGAGCTTCAGCCCGAAGGCGTCCGCGTCCACGTAGGCGTAAAACGCCCCTCCGAAGGCCAGGTCGTAGCGCACCGGCCCCACGTCGCCCACCCGGACCTCCCGGTCCAGTCCGAGCACGAAGGAGGGAACGTTCACGAATGAGACCCCCTCCACCACGCCCTTTCGGATGGTGGCCCACGCCTCCACGAAGCCCGCCGGCGTGTCGATACTCAGAAGGCTCCGGGGCTCTCGCGCGTCCAGGGCACCGGTCTGAAAGAGCGCGGTGGTGACGGCGATGATCCCGTGGCCGCACATGGTGCTGAACCCTTCGTTGTGCATGAAGAGCACGCTGATGTCCGCCCGGGGGCCGGCGGGGGGGAGCACCACGCAGCCGTACATGTCGGCGTGGCCCCGTGGCTCCCACATGAGCGCCCGGCGCAGATGATCGAGGCGCTCCTTCGCATCCCGCCGCCACTCCAGCACCGTCTCGCCCCGCGGCTGCGGGAAACCGTCGAGGATCACGCGCAGCGCCTCACCGGCGGCGTGGGCATCCACCGTCACCACCCGCTGCCACCCTTCCGGCGCGTTCCACGCAGCCGCGCGCCGGGCCAGGGTGAAGCCGGCGTCGCGCAGGGCCCCGGACGGTACTCCCGGTTCGTTCATGGGGGGCGATTCTCCTTGAAATCAAAGGACGGTTTGGGGAGATTGGGGATCTCCACGGCCCCAACACATCGGTACGAATGAATATGTCCAAGCCCGAGCACGAAGCCACCGCCGCCGGAGAGGTCCAAACGGACCGTCAGGCCGCCACCCGCACCCTGGACGAAGGGACCGCAGTGGCGCCGCCGCCGGCGCCGGAGGCGATGGAATACGACTATACCAACTTCTACTTCGGCGCGGGCGACGACCCCTTCGCGCTGCTCCAGCCCTTCGACGACTGGTGGCAGCAGGTCCGCCCGGCGGGGTACTACCTCTACGAGCTCCCGCTGCACACGGCGCCCGGCCCCAGGGTGGACGTGGAGGACACGAAGACGGGGGAGATCCGCAAGGGGCTCGTCAACTTCGCGTCGTACAACTACCTGGGCCTCTCGTACCGCCGCGAGGTGAAGGACGCCATCAAGGAGGCCGCCGAGATCTACGGCGGCGGCTCATCCGGCTCGCCCATCCTGAGCGGCACCACCGCACTGCACCGGGCACTGGCGGAAGAGGTGGCGGATTTCAAGAAGAAGGAAGCGTCCATCATCTTCCCCACCGGGTACAGCGCCAACGTGGGCACCATCGCCGGGCTCATGCGCTCCGGTGACCTGATCGTGGCGGACCAGTACGCCCACGCGTCCATCGTCGACGGAATGATCCTCTCCAAGGCCACCTCGCGCTTCTTCCGCCACAACAACGTGGAGGACCTGGACCGGAAGCTCCGGGGCTTCGACGGCAAGAAGCTGGTGATCATCGAGGGCGTCTACTCCATGGACGGCGACGTGCCGCCGCTGGCCGACATCGTGGAGGTCTGCCGCCGCCACAGGGCGCGCCTCATGATCGACGAGGCCCACTCCGCCTTCGTGTACGGCGAGAACGGGCGCGGCGTGGTGGAGGACCAGGGCCTGGAGGACGAGGTGGACATCCACCTGGGCACCTTCTCCAAGAGCCTGGGCGGACAGGGCGGATACGTGGCGGGCAGCGAGAAGCTCATCAACTACCTGAGGGGCTTCTCCCGCTCCCGTTTCTTCTCGTGCGCGCTCTCGCCCGTGGTGGTGGCGGGGCTGCGCAAGGCGCTGGAGCTGGCGCGCAACGAGCCCGAACTCCGCCGGAAGCTCTGGGACAATGTGGCGTACATGCGCAAGCTCCTGGACGAGGCGCAGGTGCCCACCGGCGACTCCACCTCCCAGGTGATCCCCATCATGGTGCGCGACGACGCGCGCATCTTCCAGATCGGCGAGGAGATCTTCCGCGAGGGCGTCTTCATCAACCCGGTGAAGTACCCGGCGGTGGGGAAGCACAAGTCGCGCTTCCGCATGTCCATCTCGGCGGCCCACACCCGCGAGGATCTCGAGGAGGGTGCCGACATCATCATCCGTGTCCTGCGGAGGTACGGGATATGCCCGTAGGCAGCTACCGCTTCCACATGGGGGTGAGCGCCTTCTTCGAGCTCCCGACGCGGGACGCGCGCGCGCTCCTTCCCGACCACCTGGAGCCCATCGAGGTGCGCCACGAGCGGAGCGTACTCTCGGTGACGGCATTCCTCTTCGACGACAGTGTGGTGGGACCCTACACGGAGCTGCTCTTCTCGGTCATCGTGCCGCCCACCGTGGCGGCGTGGGGCCAGCACGCCAAGGCGGGTTTCTTCCCCTTCTTCGCCGCCATGAGTTCGGCGGAAGCGCGCCGCATCAAGAGCGAGCGGTTCTTCTTCCCGTACCACCCGGGCACCATCGACGCCCAGTTCATCGAGACGGACGACCGCCTGCGGGTGCGCATCTTCGGTGCAGGTGATCCACTCCTGGACATGAGCGTCACCCAGGGTGCGTGGGAGACCACCACGCACCTCCTGCAGGGCTTCATGATGAACGGCCGCCAGCGGCTCCGCACCACGCTGCAGATCAGCGGCGACTACACGGTGCACGAGAACGAGCAGGGCAGCATCACGCTCTTCCCGCACCCCATGACGGAGCGCTTCTTCCTCACCGGAGAACTCCCCGAGATCCCGTTCCGCGAACACTGGTTCAAGAACGGCACGGAAGTCTTCCACAAGGTGGAAGCCTTCTGAAGCGCGGAGGCGCCGCGCTGGCTTGCCGGAATCCGGTAGCTCCCTCCCCACTCCATTGAAGCCTCCCTCGGGCCTCTCCCGTAAAGGGGGCGGCATACGGGAGGCGCACGGCCCCCGATGGAAGGGGAACATCCTGGATGGGAGGAGCACAGTGATTCGTCGGAAGGCGGTGGGTTTCGCTCTGGTTCTGGCATGCGCCGGGGCGGCGGCAGGCGGCACCCGGGGGGCGGCGCAGGAGACCGACGCCTGGGCGCAGGGAAGCTGGAAGGGGCTCCTGGTGGCGGGCCCGCAGCGCCTGGAGCTGATCTATCACCTGACGCGCGGAGAGGACGGGACCTGGACGGGCACGATGGACGTCCCCGCCCAGGGTGCCACCGGGATCCCCCTCACCACGGTGGAGGTGAGCGATACCGGCGTGGTCCTCACCTTCCCCGTCCCCGGCGGCGGACGTTACGAGGGCGTGCGGAGTGAGGAGGGAGATTCCATCTCCGGCACCTTCACGCAGGCGGGGCAGTCGTTCCCTTTGCGGCTGGGCCGGATGGCGGCAGGCGATCCCGCACGCACCCCGCGTCCGCAGGAGCCGGTGGGTCCGGTGCCGTACCGGGTGGAGGAGGTGACCTTCACCAACGATGCCGACGGCATCGAGCTGGCGGGCACCCTCACACTGCCCCCCGGCGAGGGGCCGTTCCCCGGCGTGGTGCTGGTGACGGGCTCCGGGCCTCAGGACCGGGACGAGTCACTCATGGGCCACAAACCCTTCCTGGTGCTGGCGGACTTCCTCACCCGGAGGGGCATCGCCGTCCTGCGTTACGACGACCGCGGCGTGGGCGGCTCCAGCGGCAGCCTGGCGGACGCCACCAGCGAGGACCTGGCGGAGGATGCGCTGGCGGCGGTGCGATACCTGGCGGCGCGGCCCGAGGTGGCGGACGACCGGGTGGGCATCGTGGGCCACTCGGAAGGCGGACTGGTGGGCCCCATGGCCGCCACCCGCTCCGATGCGGTGGCCTTCGTGGTGATGCTGGCGGGCCCCGGCGTGCCTGGCGCCGAGATCATCCGCGCCCAGAGCAGACTCATCAGCCGCGCGTCGGGGATGCCCGAGGAGATCATCGCCATGAACGACCGCATCCAGAGCCGGTTCCCGGAGCTGGCGGAGATGGCCGCCGACACGCTCGAGGGCAGGAAGGCCTTCCGGGCGCTGGTGGAGGCGGAGATGGCCTCGTTGCCCGACAGCCTGCAGACGCAGGTGGAGGCGGAGCTCACGGACGAGTCGGTCTCCCGCACGCTGCGTCAGCTCGCCTCGCCCTGGTTCCGGTACTTCCTCACCTACGACCCGCGCCCGGCGCTGGAGGCGCTGGACGTGCCGGTACTGGCGCTCCTGGGCGAGAAGGACCTGCAGGTGTCCCCCGATCAGAACGCCCCCGAGATCGAGGCGGCGCTCCGTCGCGGCGGCAATCCCGACGCCACGGTGTTGATCCTGCCGGGTCTGAACCATCTTTTCCAGCACGCCGAGACGGGGGCGCCTTCCGAATACGGCGAGATCGAGGAGACCTTCGCGCCGGAGGCCATGGAGCTGGTGGCGGACTGGATCCTGGAGCGCTTCGGCGACAACCGGCAGGAGCGAGACTCCCACATGGACGAATCTCGTTGACACGCAACGGGCAGCAGCGCCCGCAGGACCTCGTCTTCACGCTCTACGGCGAGTACCTGCTGGGGCGGGACGAGCCCGCCTGGGTGGGGAGCCTCATCCGGCTCCTCGAGCCCTTCGGACTCTCGGAAGGCGCGGTGCGCACGGTGCTCTCGCGCATGAGCCGCAAGGGCTGGCTGGACGCCCGGCGCGTGGGGCGCCGTGCCTACTACAGCCTCAGCGACCGGGGCCGCACCCTCCTGGAGGAGGGCCAGGAACGCATCTTTCACGCTTCGTGGGACCGGCCGTGGGACGGCACGTGGCTCGTGGTGGCGTACTCCATTCCCGAGACCACCCGCCGCCTGCGCGACCGGCTCCGGGTGCAACTGGCGTGGCTGGGCTTCGGATCGCTGGGCAACGGCCTCTGGATCTCCCCGCACGACGTGGAGGTGAGGGTGAGGGAGATCGCTGCGCGGATGCGCATCGCCGAGCACCTGGAGGCCTTCCGTGCCCGCCGGGTGAGCGACACCCCGGTGGCGGACCTCGTACGCAAGTGCTGGGATCTGGACGCCATCCACCGCTCGTACGCGGATTTCATCGCCCGCTGGAGGCCGGAGCTGGAGCGATGCCGGAAGGGCGTTCCGTCGGGCAGGGTGACGCCGGAAGCGTGTTATGTGCTTCGCTTCCGGCTCATCCACGAGTTCCGGCGGTTTCCTCTGGAGGACCCGTATCTTCCGCGGGAGCTCCTGCCGCCGGACTGGAGCGGCGACGAGGCGGACGCGCTCTTCCACGAGCTCCACGACCTCCTGGAGGGGCCGGCGGATGCGTGGGTGGAAGAAGCGCTGGCCGACGAGCGATATTAGCGGCGCATCCTCCGACACAGTCCACATCCTGAATCCGACCACGACATGCCTCCACGCCACACCTCCGTGTGGGCCCTGGCGCTGGCGGCGCTGGCCTCCTGTGCGCCGCCCGACGCCGGGCGTCCCGATCCGCTGGCCACCGCCTACCTCCGCCTCATCGACGCCGAGGACGCCCGCCCCGGCCCCGACGATCCGCGCCTTCAGCTCCTGCTGAGGGGTGCGGAGGTGGAGCTTCCGCTCCTGCGGCGCACCGCCATCCGGGGGCTGGGCAGGCTGGAGCGCCGGGAACTGGTGGATGTCATCGCCCGCCACCTGGACGATCCGGATCCTGGCGTGCGGGGCCAGGCCGCCGACGCCGTGGCGCAGGCGGTGCATCGCAGCGACGGGACCCCGGCGCTGCCGCACCTGCTGGCGCGGGTGACGGTGGAGACGGATCCGGGCGTGCTGGGGGTGCTGGCCTCCTCGCTGGCCCGGCTCCGCCTGGAAGACGACCATCGAGCGCGGGTGCTTCAGGTGCTCCTGGACCTGAGCCGGCGGGGCGAAGCCGACGCCCCTCCGTCGCAGATGTCGGGCGTGGTGCTGGGGCTGGAGCGCCTGGCTCGCGACGGAGTGCCCTTCGGGCCCCGGGCGCGGGCGCGGTTGGACCGGCTCACCCGGTACGACCTCCTGCAGGGCCGGGCGGGAGCGCAGGGGGGCCGGATCCGGGCGCTGGCCATGGAGGCGCTGGCCCACCTGGGCGCGCTCCGTGTGGAGCACGTGGAGCCGGGGCTGCGCGACCCCTCGCAGACGGTGCGCATCACCGCCGCGCGGCACCTGGACGTGGTGCGTCTGGAGGCACGCTCGGAACTCATCCGCCGGGCGCTCCGGGAACCGGTGGTGGGTGCGCGCATCGCCGCGCTCCGCCACGTCATTGCGGGGCCGCCCGACGACCTCACCTGCGTCCGCCTCTTCGCCGCCGCCACCCGCGACGCGGCGCGGGGCGTGCGGATCGTGGCCATCGACGCGCTGGACCGCCCCTGCCCCGGCGCGGATCCGGACGAGCAGCGGCGCATCCTCCTGGGCGCCGCCTCGGCGCTGGGCCCGGAGACCCGCGACGACTGGCAGGTGAGCGCCCACGCGCTGGTGGCGCTGGCGCGCTTCGACCCGCCGCTGGCTCGGGAGCTGCTTCCCACGTACCTGGCCCACGAGAACCCGTTCGTGCGCGCCTGGGCCGCCCGCGCCGCCGACGCCCTGGGCGACACCGCCACCGTGAGGGCGCTGGCCGGAGACCCCCACCCCAACGTCCGCACCGCCGCCCTGGAGCTCATGGCCGCCAGGGGTCCGGTGCCGTCGGAGCTTCTGGTGACGCAACTCGCCGACGACGACCCCCAGCTGCTCCTCACCACCGCGCGGCTTCTGCGGGGCTCCCCGCTGGGCCTCGCCGCCGCCTCGGCGTGTCTGAACGCCTTCGAGCGCATCTCCGTGTACCGCTGGGAAACGCTCCGCGACCCCCGGCGGGAACTCCTGGCGCGGGTGGCGGAGCTGGGAAACCGATCCTTCGCTCCCCGCCTGGAGCCCTACCTGGAGGACTACGACGCGCGTGTGGCGGGTGACGTGGCCCGCATCCTCAGAAGCTGGACCGGCGCCCCGTATACGCCCTCGCCGCAGCCCCTCCCCAGACTCGCCCTCCCCACCGGGGAGGAGTTGAAGGTGCTGGAGCGGAGCACGGTGACGCTCCACATGCGCCGCGGCGGCGAGATCGTCATCCGGCCCCTCGCCGACCTGGCGCTCACCAACGCCTACCGGTTCTGGAGGATGGCACGGGACGGAGCTCTGGACGGACGCACCTTCCACCGGTGGGTCCCCAACTTCGTCATTCAGGGAGGGAGCCCCGGCGCCAACGAATACGCAGGCCAGCCGCGGTTCACCCGGGACGAGGTGGGGCTCCTCCCTCACTGGCGGGGCACGGTGGGGCTCAGCACCCGGGGACGGGACACCGGCGACGGGCAGATCTTCATCAACCTGGCCGACAACGTGCGCCTCAATCACGAGTACACGGTGCTGGGCATCGTGGTGGACGGCATCGAGGTGGTGGACGAAGTGGTAGAGGGTGACGTCATCGAACGGGCGGAGGTCCGCGTGCACGAGTGAGGAGGCGGCGTTGCCCGCCCCCCGCGGCCGTCGGTAAACTCCGGCCACCCCATCCACACGAACGGAAGGACGCTGCATGCAGCTCTACACGAAGATCCTCATCGGACTCGTCGCGGGCGCGGTGGCAGGCGCCGTGGCCAACGCGACCGGCATCGAGCCGCTCCAGAACCTCTTCGGCGCGCTGGAGCCGCTGGGCACGGCGTTCATCAACCTCATCACCATGATCGTCATCCCGCTGGTGGTGGCGAGCCTGCTGGTGGGGACCGCATCGCTGGGTGACCTCCGCAAGCTGGGCCGCATCGGCGGGAAAACGCTCATCTACTATATGTCCACCACCGCAGCGGCGGTGACCATCGGGCTGGGGCTCTCCAACCTCATCAAGCCGGGCTCCGGCGTCTCCGAGGCCACGCGGGACGAGCTGGCGGCCCGCTACGGCGGCGCGGCGGCGGAGCGGGTGGATCTGGCGGCCAACGCACCCGGCTGGGTGGACACGCTCCTGGGCATCATTCCCAGGAACCCGGTGCAGGCCGCCGCCGAGATGGACCTGCTCCCCCTCATCTTCTTCACCATCTGCTTCGGCGCCGCCATCACCGTCATCGAGCCGAAGCGGCGCGAGGCGGTGCTGACCTTCTTCCACGGGATCAACGACGCCTCCATGGTCCTCATCAACTGGATCATGGAGCTGGCGCCCTACGCCGTCTTCGTCCTCATCGCCGCCGTGGTGGCCAACTTCGGTTTCGACCTGCTGCAGAGCCTGTTGGTCTACACGCTGGTGGTCGTGCTGGGGCTCATGCTGCACGCCTTCGGCACCTATGCGCTCATCCTCCGGTTCCTGGCGCGCCTGAACCCGCTGAAGTTCTACCGCAAGATCGCGGCGGTGCCGCTCTTCGCCTTCTCCACGTCGTCGTCCAACGCCACCCTCCCCCTCACCATCGAGACCGCCGAGGAGGAGGTGGGTGTGTCCAACGAGGTGGCCAGCTTCGTGCTTCCGCTGGGCGCCACCATCAACATGGATGGGACGGCGCTCTATCAGGCGGTGGCGGTGATGTTCATCGCCCAGATCTACGGCATCGACCTGAGCCTGGCGGATCAGCTCATCGTGGTGCTCACCGCCACGCTGGCGTCGGTGGGGGCGGCGGGTGTGCCCTCGGCGGGGATCATCACCCTCATCATCGTGCTGAACTCGGTGGGGATGGGTCAGCACGTGCAGGCGGGCATCGCCCTCATTCTGGGCGTGGACCGGATCCTGGACATGATCCGCACCTCGGTGAACGTCACCGGCGACCTCACCTGCTCGGCGTTCATCGCCCGCACGGAAGGCGAGTCGCTCCTCCTGGACGGGCCGGCGGAGCCGGCGGCCGCCGCGGCGGACTGAAGGGGGCGTGGGGGCCGAGGCGCGCCGCCTCTGCTCCCCCACCCCTTGGAGCCTCGAGCCGCCGGTGTAGCTTTGCCTGGCGCAGCGCTCAGGCACACTCACCGGTTCGGGCAACCTCTTCATGAAGATCGGACTCGTCGGCTTCGCCGGCTCGGGAAAGACCACCGTATTCAACGCCATGACGGGCCTGGACGTGCCCGTGGGTTTCGGTGGCGAGGTGCGGCTGGGTACGGTGCGCGTCCCGGATGAGCGCATCGACCGCCTCCGGGAGATCTTCCGGCCGAAGAAGACCACCTACGCCGAGATGAGCTTCTGCGACATCCCCGGCGAGCACGGCGCCGAGAAGAAGGGGCTCTCGCGGCGGGGACTGCAGCAGATCCGCGACCAGGAGGCGCTCTGCCTGGTGCTTCGGGACTTCGACAACCCGGCGCTGGAGGGTCCTCCCGATCCCATGGGCGACCTCGAGGCCTTCCACGCCGAGTGCGTCTTCGCGGATCTCGAGATCGTGGAGAAGCGACTGGACCGCGCCCGGAAGGAACGCGCCGACGCGCTGGAGATCCAGGCCTTCGAGCGGATGCAGGAAGCGCTGGAGGCCGACCGGCCGCTGCGCTCCATCCCCGAGTCGGAGCTGGACCGAAAGTTCCTGAAGGGCTACGGGCTTCTCACCGACCGGCCGCTCCTGGTGGCGGTGAACCGCGACGAGGACCGGGCCGCCAAGCCCATGCCCGAGGAGCTGGCGGCGCGCATCTGCGACATGGGCGGTGCCGGGCTGGTGCTCTCCGCCAGCGTGGAGGCGGACATCGCCGCCATGGAGCCGGAGGAGCAGGAGGAGTTCCTGGCGGACCTGGGGCTCGAGACTCCTGCGCTGGGCCGGTTCATCCGTACCGCCTACGGGCTCCTGGACCTCATCTCCTTCTTCACCGTGGGGCCCGACGAGGTGCGCGCCTGGACCATCCGCCGCGGCACCAACGCCCGGCGCGCCGCCGGCAAGATCCACTCCGACCTGGAGCGGGGCTTCATCCGCGCCGAGGTAATTCCCTACGACGTCTTCATGGAATACGGATCGGAGGCTGCCGTGAAGGAGGCGGGTAAGCTCCAGGTGGAGGGCAAGGACTACATCGTGCAGGACGGAGACATCCTGCACGTGCGCTTCAACGTCTAGGAGCCTGTCCGCTTCCCTCCCCCCGCATCAGCGCTTCGATGGCGTCCGGTTCACGCGGCGCGTCGCCGGAGAGGAGCACCGGGCCGTCCTCGGTGACGAGGATGTCGTCTTCGATGCGCACGCCGATGTTCCACCACTTCGAATCCAGGTCCTCCGCCGGCGCGAAGTAGAGGCCGGGCTCCACGGTGATCATGTTCCCCGGCCGGAGCACGTCGTAGGGACCGGCGTCGTGCACGTCCAGGCCGATGTAGTGGCTGGTGCCGTGCATGAAGTAGCGGCGGAGTCCGCGCTGGTCCTCGGGACCGTCGATGAGCCCCAGCTCCGCCAACCCTTCTGCCAGGACGCGCGCCGCCGCCCGGCCGGGCGCCGAGAACTCGGCTCCCGGCTGCGCAGCCTGAATGCCCGCTTCCTGCGCCCGGAGAACCAGCTCGTAGACGGTGCGCTGTTCCGGCGAGAAGGTACCGTTCACCGGGATGGTGCGTGTCACATCGGCGCTGTAGCCGTGAAGCTCCGCACCGATGTCGATGACCACCACGTCGCCGGACCGGGTGCGGCGGCGGTTGGTGAGGTAGTGGAGGATCACCGAGTTCTCGCCACTCCCCACGATGCTGGGAAAGCCCGGGTGCTCGGCGCCTTCTTTCTTGAATACATATTCCAGAAGCGCCTCGATCTCGTACTCCGCCCACCCCGCTTCCACCGCGGCCATGACCTCGCGGTGCGCCTGGGCGGTGATGTCGATGGCGCGGCGGAGGAGCCGCTCCTCCTCCGGGGTTTTCACCGAGCGAAGCGAATCCAGAACGCCCCGGAGCGTCTGTCCGTCGCGGAGCCCGCCCCGCTCCACGTCGGCGGGATCCACGTTCTGCACGAAGGTCTGGAGCTGCTCGAGAAGCTCGGAATCCTGCAGCACGCCGTCGGGGAGCGGGAGATGGTGGACCACACGGTCCCGGGCATTCAGGATGGGGACCACGATGTCGGCGAAGCGGGTGTTGTCCACCGCCAGCTCCACGCCCAGCTCCCGCATGGCCCGCTCCGGCCCGAAGCGCCGACCCGTCCACACCTCCTGCGCGGGGTCGCGCGGCGGCACGAAGAGGAGCTCGCGAACGGTGCGGCCGTCCACCTCCACGCCGCCGGGCGCCAGGAGGAGCACCGCGCCCGGCTCCGGCATCCCGGTGAGGTAGAGGAGGTCGCTGTCCTGCCGGTATTCGTAGTTCTGATCGCCGTTGCGTGGCCGCTCCGGCGCGCTGAAGAAGACCGCCAGCGCCGAGTCGCCCAGCGCCTGCATCACCGCCTGACGACGGCTCCGGTGAAACTCCGGGCTGGGCAGATCGGTGTCGTAGCGGACCGGAGGCTCGGGGAGGGTCTGGGCGGTGGAGGACGGCGCATCCGCGGTGGAGGGGTCCTGGGCCAGGCCCGACGCGGGCGCGGTGCTCCTCCTGGCGCCCGGCGGCGTGGAGGTGGACGGCCGCACCGTTCGCGAGCTCCTCTTCGTGCC
>WGEM01000339.1 GCA_015492755.1 Gemmatimonadota bacterium
CCCTACGCCGGCGCCCACGTGGCCCTGGATCTCGCCACCGGCGCCGGCGGAGGCGTGGACCTGGACGGCGCCGTGGACGTGGGCCTGGACCTCACGCTCACGTCGGGCTGGACGGTGCGGGTGGCGGCGACGCTGGGCGGCCGGGAGGCACTGGCGGCGGGCGTGCGCCTGCCCGTGGGCTGAGACCACCCCCGCGCCGTGCGGTTGAGGCGCTAACGCGCCGTGTCCTCCGCCCGGGGCCGGATGGCGTCCAGTCGGGTCTCCACCTCGTCCCAGACGCCGCGCATGAACTGCAGGTCCTCGCCGTGGCGTTCCACGAAGGCCAGGAGCTGCTCCTCCGTCACCCCGTGCTCCGCCAGGATCCGGGTCCGGACCTCCTCGCCGAGTGTGTCCCCGGGCGCGGTGAGCGCCGCCACGCGCAGATCCACGTAGGTGGCGACGAAGGTCTCGCGGTCGGGGACCTCCACGCCTCCGAAGCCGCCCCCCCCGTCGGCGCATGCGGTGGGCGCCAGAATCACCGCCAGCAGGACCGCCGCCAGAGGAGCAGGGACGCGGAGGCGGAGGCGCGTCCACGCGCGCGCGGAGGGTGTTCCGTGAATTCGTTCCGGTTCCGGCATGGCGTCCGTGGAAGGGAGTGGATGGGACGTCGCGCGTGTGGTACCGCCCCGAATCGGTTAGGATCCAGCGGGTGCCGAGACCACCGGGGCATTCTGGCCCGGAACTTGAATCTTTACCGGGGCAGACGAACACAACGCTGCCTTTTTGGCAGGAGGGGATAGATGCTGACACCGGATCGACTGACGGTCAAGGCCGCGGAGGCCATTCAGAAAGCGGTTGCCGAGGCGCGTGAGCGGGGCAACCCGGAGGTGCACGGTGTGCACCTCCTGCACGCGCTCCTGCAACAGGAGGACGGGCTGGTGGTGCCCGTGCTGCAGAAACTCGAAGTGAACGTGGACCTGGTGCGGAGCCGCACCCTGGAGGCCATTCAGCGGATGGCGCGCGTGGAGGGTGGCTCCGAGCCCACCCTCTCCCGTGACCTCCGCAAGGCGCTGGACGCCGCCGACGACATGGCGAAGGAGCTGGGCGACCAGTTCGTGTCCACCGAGCACCTGCTGCTGGGTCTCACAGGCGAGAAGAACGATGCCGGGCAGATTCTGCGCGACGCCGGGGCCACGCTGGCGGAGGTTCGCGAAGCGCTGGAGGCCGTACGCGGTTCGCACCGCGTCACCACCGTGAACCCCGAGGAGCAGGTGGGTGCGCTGGACCGATACTCCCGTGATCTCACCGAGCTGGCACGTCGCGGGAAGCTGGATCCTGTCATCGGGCGCGACGAAGAGATCCGGCGGGTGATCAAGATTCTGGCCCGGCGCACCAAGAACAACCCGGTGCTCATCGGTGAGCCGGGTGTGGGGAAGACGGCCATCGTGGAGGGGCTGGCGCAGCGCATCGTGGAGGGCGACGTGCCCACCTCGCTGGCCAACAAGCGCCTGCTCCAGCTGGACATCTCCGCCATGCTCGCCGGCGCCAAGTACCGTGGCGAGTTCGAGGAGCGAATGAAGGCGGTGCTCAAGGAGATCACCGAAGCGGAAGGCCGCTACATCATCTTCATCGACGAGCTCCACACGCTGGTGGGCGCCGGCGCGGCGGAGGGCGCGGTGGACGCCGGCAACATGCTGAAACCGGCGCTGGCCCGTGGTGAGCTGCACGTGGTAGGCGCCACCACGCTGGACGAGTATCGCAAGCACATCGAGAAGGACCCGGCTCTGGAGCGTCGCTTCCAGCCGGTGTACGTGGCGCCGCCGTCGGTGGAGGACGCCATCGCCCTTCTCCGAGGGCTCAAGGAGCGGTACGAGATCCACCACGGTGTCCGCATCACCGACGACGCCATCATTGCGGCGGTGCGGCTCTCGGACCGCTACATCGGCGGGCGGCACCTGCCGGACAAAGCCATCGACCTCATCGACGAGGCGGCGAGCCGGCTCCGGATCGAGATCGACTCGCTCCCTCAGGAGATCGACGAGGTGGAGCGCCGGATCGTGCAGCTCGAGATCGAGCGGCAGGCGCTTCAGTCGGAGACGGAGGGTGCGGCGAAGGAGCGCCTCAAGGCCATCGAAACGGAGCTGGCGGAGCTCCGTGAGAAGAGCCAGACCATGAAGGCCAAGTGGCAGGCCGAGAAAGAGGTCATCGAGCGCATCCAGGACCTCCGCACCCGGGTGGAGGAGCTGCGCATCGAGGCGGAGCAGGCCACCCGCAACGGCGATCTGAACCGGGCCGCCGAGATCAACTACGGTGAGATCCCGAAGCTGGAGTCGGAGATCGAAGAACTCTCCCAGCGCCTCGCCGAGCTCCAGAAGGACGGCAAGTTCCTGAAGGAGGAGGTGGAGCCGGAGGACATCGCCGCGGTGGTGGCGGAGTGGACGGGCATCCCGGTGACCCGCCTCCTGGCTTCGGAGCGCGAGCGGCTGAAGCACCTGGAGGAGCACCTTGGCGAGCGCGTCATCGGGCAGGACGAGGCGCTGCGCGCCGTGTCCAACGCCGTACGGCGCGCGCGTGCCGGCCTGCAGGATCCGAACCGGCCCGTGGGCTCCTTCATCTTCCTGGGCCCCACGGGCGTCGGGAAGACGGAGACCGCCCGGGCGCTGGCGGAGTTCCTCTTCGACGACGAGCGCGCCATGGTGCGCATCGACATGTCGGAGTACATGGAGAAGCACGCGGTGGCGCGGCTCATCGGTGCGCCTCCGGGATACGTGGGCTACGAGGAGGGTGGCCAGCTCACCGAGGCCGTGCGGCGCCGGCCCCACTCGGTGGTGCTCTTCGACGAGATCGAGAAGGCGCACCCCGAGGTGTTCAACGTGCTGCTCCAGATTCTGGACGACGGGCGCCTCACCGACGCGCAGGGCCGCACGGTGGACTTCCGAAACGTCATCATCATCATGACGTCCAACATCGGAAGTCAGCACATCCTGGAAGCCGGTGAGAACGCCGACTGGGAGGAGGTGGAGCAGGTGGTGCTCCGTCTGCTGCACCAGCACTTCAAGCCGGAGTTCCTCAACCGGGTGGACGACGTCGTGGTCTTCCGCCCGCTGGGCGAGGAGGATCTGAAGAAGATCGTGGATATCCAGCTCAAGCGTGTGGCCCGGATGCTGGAAGATCGGGGTCTCCGTCTGGAGGTCACCGATGAGGCCAAACGCTTCCTGGCCGAAGCGGGCTACGACCCGGTGTTCGGAGCGCGCCCGCTCAAGCGGGCCATCCAGCGCCACATCCAGGATCCGCTGGCGCTCTTCCTCCTGGACGAGGAGGTGGCCGAAGGGACCACCATCGTGGTGGAGCCGGACGAGGACGGCCGGGGGCTGCGGTTCCGCACCGTGGCACCGGAGTCCCTGGCCGGCGCGCCCGCCGGCGCGAAGTAAGCCGCCGGAGGCCACCGCGCGGACGAACGCCACCCGCGGAGCCCTTCCGGGGGTGGCTTCGTTCGTTCAGATTCCCGGGGCAACGATGTGAGCGTCTGCCAGAGACCACGGCTTCCGACGGGAGAGCGGCGGCATGACACCTGAGGTGCGTAGCGGAATCAAGACGGGTCTGGGCTTCGTTCTGGTGCTGAGTGTGCTGTCGGCGTGTACCACCCGCACGGTGATGGCTCCGGGCGCCGCGGTGGTGGGCCCCCAGCTCTCCGTGGAGCGCTTCCTTCAGGCGGCCAACGCTCGCGATCTGGAGACGATGGGCCGGATCTTCGGCACGGCGGAAGGCGCGGCCCTGGATACCGGATCGACGCTGGGCTGCATGTTCAAGAAGATCGGCTCCTGGTTCGGCGGCACCCCGTGCACCACCCGCGAGGAAGTGGAGATCCGGATGGACGCCATCGCTTCGGTGCTTCGCCACGAGGACTTTCGCATCGTGCGGGAGGAGCGGGTGGCGGGGCGGGAGCATCCCACCGTCCGGGTTCTGGTGGACCTCACCATCGAGGGCCGCACGGTTCGGGAGGTTCCCTTCCACGTGGTCCAGGCGCCCGACGGGCGCTGGCTCATCGAGTTCGTGGATCTGGAGAAGGCGATGCAGGGCGGGTAGGCGCGCTCCGTCAGCCGTCGCGCTGCACCAGCTCCACCAGAACGCCACCGGTGGAGCGGGGGTGCAGGAAGGCCACGAGCCCGTGGGCGCCGGGCCGGGGCTCGGCGTCGATGACCTCGATGCCGGCGGCCTCGAGCCGCGCCAGCTCCGCCCGGATGTCCGGCACCGAGAACGCCACGTGGTGGAGGCCCGGTCCGTGGCGGACCAGGAAGCGGCCCACGGGGGTGTCCTCCGCCAGGGGCTCCAGCAGCTCGACGGACCCCACGAAGCAGACCCGCACGCCCTGCGCCGCCAGCTCCAGCGGCTCGGAACCCTCCGCTCCCAGAAGGAGTTCGTAGAGGCTTCGAGCCTCATCGAGACGGGTGACCGCGACACCGACGTGGTCGAAGGGGTGGTGTGTGGGACGCGACATGAGGAACCTCCCGGAGGATCCGGCGCGTGGGCCCCGGGTAAAGGGCGGACGCGACCGACAACGAGATCTGTTGGAACTCCATACTATATCCCCGAAACGGAAAAAGGAGAGCCGGATGGCGACGAGTGACGCGGTGCTGGAGGTGAACGACGCCAACTTCGCCGATGAGGTGGAGGGTAGCGCCACCCTCACGATGGTGGACTTCTGGGCGGTGTGGTGCGGCCCGTGCAAGATGATCGCGCCCATCGTGGAGCAGGTGGCCACCGACTATGCGGAGCGTGGGCTCCGGGTGGCGAAGCTGGATGTGGATCAGAACCCTCAGACCACCACCCGCTTCCGGGTCACCTCCATCCCCAGCCTCCTCTTCTTCAAGGACGGCGAGGTGGTGGACCGCGTGGTGGGGGCGGTGCCCCGCAGCACGCTGGAGGACAAGATCGAGCAGCTCCTGTAGGCGGGCGTGGCCACACTCTACCTCGTCAGCACCCCCATCGGAAACCTCTCCGATCTCTCCGCCCGGGCGGAGGAGGTGCTGCGCGCGGTGGAGGTGGTCCTGGCGGAAGACACCCGCCGCAGCCGCCCGCTCCTCCGGCGACTGGGGTCGGAGGCGAGGGTGGTCTCCCTCCACGCCCACAACGAGCGGAGCCGGGAGCGGGTGGTCCTGGAGCTCCTCGGCGAGGGCCGTGACCTGGCGCTGGTGAGCGACGCCGGGACGCCGCTGGTTTCCGATCCCGGCGCTTCGCTGGTGGACGCCGTGGTGGCCGCCGGCCACCGGGTGGTGCCCGTCCCGGGGCCTTCGGCGGTGATGGCCGCGCTGGCGGGAGCGGGCTTCCCGGCGGACCGGTTCCTCTTCCTGGGGTTCCCCGCCCGGAGCGGGAAGCGCCGCCGGGAAGACCTGGAGCGGGTGCGCCGGAGCCCCGACACCGTGGTGCTCTTCGAGTCGCCGCGGAGGCTGGGCGCGCTGCTGGAGGAGCTGGCGCGGCTCTGCGGGCCGGAGCGCCGGGCGGTGGTGGCCCGCGAGCTCACCAAGATCCACGAGGAGTTCCGGCGCGGCACGCTGGGGGAACTGGCGGAGGCCTACCGGGGGGAGCCGCCACCCGGCGAGGTGACGGTGGTGGTGGCACCCGCCGGGCCCGAGGCGGCGGCGCTGGAGCGCGAAGAGGTGAACGAAAGGGCCCGCGCCTGGGCGCGTAAGGCTCTTGCGGACGGGGTCCGGCCCTCCGCCGTGGCGCGGGAACTTCGGGCGCGCCTCGACGTGCCGCGAAACGATGCGTACCGTATCGTACAGGATCTCGCGGGGGACGCGGCCCCGGAGCCCGACGCGGAGGAACGGCAGGACGTGGACGACCGATGAGCTGGTGGTTGGTGGCGGGCATGCTCTGCATCCCGGCCGCGTCGGTTCCCACGACGGCTCCCGCCGATTCCGTCACGGTGGCGCGGCTGCAGTACGGCGGCGGGGGTGACTGGTATGCCAATCCCTCATCCCTCCCCAACCTCCTGGCGGCGATCCGGGTGCGCACCGGGGTGCCTGCGGCGCACCGCGAAGCCACCGTCCGTCCGCTGGATCCTGCGCTGAGGGACCACCCCTACCTGTACATGACCGGGCACGGGGAGGTGCGCTTCTCCCCGGCTGAGCGAGCCGCGCTGCGCGCCTACCTCCTGGACGGGGGCTTCCTGCACGCCGACGACAACTACGGGATGGACGCGTCCTTCCGGGAGGAGATCGCGCAGATCTTTCCCGAAGCCGAACTCACGGAGATTCCGCCGGAGCACCCCATCTTCCACGTCTTCTATGACTTCCCGGAGGGTCTTCCAAAGATCCACGAGCACGACGGGAAACCGCCGCAGGCGCTGGGGATCTTCATGCGGGGCCGGCTGGTGGTCTTCTACTCGTACGAGTCGGATCTGGGCGACGGCTGGGAGGACGAGGACGTGCACGGAGATCCACCCGAGCTCCGCGAAGCGGCGCTGCGAATGGGCGTGAACCTCTTCCTGTTCGCGCTGGGCCAGGGGGTCTCTTGAGCCCCCACGCGCGCCCGTTGATCCGCCGTGTGGCGGAGGTGCGGGGCCTCATCCGGATCCGTCTGCTCCTGGCCTGGGCCAGCCTCAGCGCCGCGGGTGTCGGCGTGGCGCTGACGGCCGGCTGGCTCCTGGCCGGGAAGACGGGTTGGAGGGGCGCCACGCCGGTTCCCCTGGTGGTGGATGGGGCGCTCGTGGTGTGGCTGGCGGCCGCGGTCCTGCTGCTCCGGCGGGCGATGGACCGGTGGTGCGGGGAGGACGCCGTGGCGGCGGCGATGGAGCAGGCGATGCAGATGGACGCCGGCGCGGGTGGGGTCGGCGGCCCCCAGCGC
>WGEM01000340.1 GCA_015492755.1 Gemmatimonadota bacterium
CCTTCACCGTCTCCATGGAGTTCAACGGCAACGTCTTCGCCCAGACGTATACCGGCACGGTGGACGGAGACACCATGAGCGGCGAGGTGCAGGGCGGACGCGGCGGCGCCGGGCCCTTCACCGGGAAGCGCGTGAAGTAGCGAGCCGGCATCCGGCGCGTTGCACGGGAGCGCCCGGGGCTCGATTTTGACGCGGATCGCCGCCGGCGGTCCGCGTCATTCGTTTCGAGTCCATCCACGGGCCGCCTCCCCGGCCCGCGCCACGATTCCCGGAGGTCGTTCATGCGGCGTGACCTCGCACCGCACCTGGTAGCCCTCGTCCTCGCGCTCTCTTCCGCCCTGCCGGCTGCGGCGCAGGAGTCGCCCCCGCGCCTCACCGCCGCCGACTACCAGCGCGCCGAGCGCATGCTGGCGCAGCACACCAACCCGCTGGTCTACCACGGCGCGGTGCAGCCGCGCTGGCTGGACGACACCCGATTCTGGTACGAGACCCGCACGCCGGAAGGGATCCAGTACGTCCTGGTGGACGCGGCGCGTCGTACCCGCGCACCCGCCTTCGACCCGGTCCGCCTCGCCGACGGACTGCGGCCCCTCCTGGGGCCGGACGTGGACGCCCGGAACCTGGGCATCCGGGCGCTGGATGTGGCGGACGACCGCATCGCCGTCCGGCTCCGCTCCGGCGGAACGTACGTCTGCGATCTGGAGACGTACTCGTGCCGCGCGGTGGAGGGCCGCCCCGAGCCCACCCGGGCGGAGGTCCTCTCTCCCGACGGCGCCCGTGTGGTCTTCATCCGGGACCACAACCTCTGGGTGCGGGAGCTGGACACGGGTGCGGAGACGCAGCTCACCTTCGACGGCGTGGAAGACTTCGGATACGGCACCAACAACGCCGGCTGGATCCGCGGACCCAACCCGGTGGTGAAGTGGTCCCCCGACTCCCGCAAGATCGCCACCTTCCAGCACGACGGTCGGGGGGTGGGATGGATGAGCCTCGCCAGCACGAAGGTGGGTCATCCCGACATCGACACATGGCGCTATCCCCTTCCCGGCGACTCGCTCATCTTCCGCATCCACCGGGTGGTCATCGATCTCGACCGGCCCGAGGGGGAGCGGGTGGTGCGTTTCCGGATGCCTCCCGATCCCCACCGCACCACGTGCAGCGACCACGTCATGTGCGGCGGCGAGTTCGGCGACGTGGAGTGGGCCGCCGACGGCCGCACGCTGGCCTTCGTCTCCTCGTCACGCGACCACAAGCGCGCCACGGTGCGCATCGCCGACGTCCGCACCGGCGAGGTTCGCGACGTCTTCGAGGAGGTGGAGGAGACCTTCTTCGAATCCAACGGATGGCGCTATCTGGCGGACTCCAATGAGATCATCTGGTTCAGCCAGCGCGACGACTGGGGCCACCTCTACCTCTACGACGCCGGCACCGGCGCCCTGAAACGCCAGATCACCACCGGGGAGTGGAACGTCCTCGAGATTCTCCGGGTGGATGAGGATCGGCGCGAGCTCCTGGTGATGGGCAATGAGCGTGAGCCGGGAGACCCCTACTTCCGCTACCTCTACCGCATCGGCATCGACGACGGACGCGTGGAGCTGCTGACGCCCGATTCGGCGAACCACGTGGTCTCCATCTCCCCCTCCGGCGCGTACTTCGTGGACGTCGCCTCCACACCGGTGAAGCCGCCGGTCTCCACCCTCCGCGACCGCAATGGCCGTGAAATCATGAGGCTGGAGGAGGCGGACATCTCGGCGCTGGTGGCGGCGGGGTGGCAGCCGCCCATGCCCTTCAGCGTGAAGGCGCGCGACGGCGTCACCGACCTCTACGGCCTCCTCTTCCGGCCCTCCAACTTCGATCCGGACCGGAAGTACCCGGTGGTGAACTACATCTATCCCGGTCCGCAGTCGGGGAGCGTGGGGAGCCGCAGCTTCCGCGCGGCGCACAGGGATCTGCAGGCCATCGCCGAGCTGGGCTTCGTGGTCATCGAGCTGGACGCCATGGGCACGCCGGGCCGCTCCAAGACCTTCCACGAGGCCTACTACGGCAACATGGGCGACAACGGGCTGCCCGATCAGGTGGGTGGCATCAAGCAGCTCGCCGAACGGTACTCGTGGATCGATATCGAGCGTGTGGGCGTGTACGGGCACTCCGGTGGCGGGTTCGCCGCGGCCGGGGCGATCCTGCGCTATCCCGACTTCTACGACGTGGCGGTCTCGCAGGCCGGCAACCACGACAACCGCAACTACGAGGACGACTGGGGCGAGAAGTGGCAGGGGCTGCTGGAGACCTATCCGGACGGCACCACGAACTACGATAACCAGGCCAATCAACTCCTGGCGGAGAACCTGAAGGGAAAACTTCTCCTGGCGCACGGCACGCTGGACGACAACGTTCCACCGTACAACACCCTCCTGCTGGTGGATGCCCTCATCGAGGCCAACAAGGACTTCGACCTGCTCCTGCTCCCCAATCGCCGACACGGCTTCGGCAATGAGCCGTATATGATGCGACGACGCTGGGATTACTTCGTGCGCCACCTGCTGGGTGCCGAGCCTCCGGAGGGCTACGAGATCGGCAAGCTCCAGCGGCCGGTGGGCTGAGGCATATGGACGACGAACGCAGCGAACCACCGGATCCGGGCCAGGAGGGGCCGCGGCAGCCCGGCGACACCGCGCCGGACGCGGGTTCGGGTGATGCGCCCGACCTGGACGCCTTCGACCTCGACGAGCTGGATCTCGACGAACTGGATCTCGACGCCGAGCTGGAGGGGCTGGACCTGGCGGTGGGGGAGGAGGAGCTGGCGCTGGCCCAGCAGCTCCTGGAGGAGATGGGACTGGGTGGTGTGGGCTCGGGCGTGGCGGAAGCGGCGGCAGCGGATCCGGATGAGGGCGCGGGGGATGAAGAGGAGTCACCCGCGGATGTGGATGACGACGAGGACGGCGGGGATCTGGACGACGAAGTCGACCTCGATGACGATGACCTGGAGGACTTCGACGTGGGGGGCAGCGTGGAGGCAGCGTGTCCCCACTGCGGCGAGATGATCGAGTTCTTCGTGGACCCGGCGGGGGGGGCCTACCAGGAGTACGTGGAGGACTGCCCGGTGTGCTGCCGCTCCTCACTGGCGCGCGTCACCGTAGACCGGGACGGCGTCTCCACCGTGGAGCTGGATCCCATCGACTGAGGGGGCGACTCACCGGCCGCCGGAGACCAGGCGCGTGCGGCGGAGCTCGAGGATCTGCGCTCCGAGGGGGGACGCCGCGTAGGACACCACGTGTCCGGTGGGCAGAAGCCCGTGCATCATCCCGTCGAATCGCGCCGCTGCCAGGAGCCGCCCCGCGTCCGCATCGAGGACCTCGATGATGGTGTCGTACCACGGATCCTCTTTGCGACGGACCATGTTCGGGTTCCATACATCCGGCGTGATGGGCCGGAAATCGGGGTCCGGTACGAGACTCAAGGTCCACAGGAGTCCGTCGGCGTCCTGGTAGACGCCCATGAGCTGGGGCTGTGGGCGCTCCCGGAAGGCGCTCTTGTAGCGGACCCATGGTCGGAGCCAGCCGACATCCCGGACGACGCGCTTCCGCAGTGTCCCATCCACCGTCCAGAGTGTCAGTTCATAGCGGTCGAACCGGGCGGCCCAGAACGAGTCCTTGTCCGGGCCGGGCCCCAACCCTCGCACACCGGAGAAGTCTCCGTAGTCCAGCGGGCCGGCAGGCGCGCCGAAGGACGTGACGACGCGCCCGCTGCGGTCCAGAACGTGTAGCGGGAACCCCGCTGCACCCCGGGCGGAGACCCAGCCGTTCACCACCACGGAGCCCTCCGGGAGTGCGAGGGCACGGAGGACACTTCCCGCGAGCCGGCTGCTGCGGGCGAAGGTACCGTCGGGTCCCACCCATGCGTGCCGCCCGTCGCCGAAGACATGCCCCGTATCATCGGGACCGACCGTAAGTGTTTCGATAAACCGATGCTCCAACGGCCCCTGTCCGGAGCGCCCCGTAGTGTGCAGGTGCCGCCCGCTCCAGTCGATGGCCGCCAGGGCATGTCCGAGAGCGGCCGGCGCAATCCAGATGGCACCTTTGCCTACGGAGAGGCGCTCGCCGTCCCGGCCGATGAGGCCGATGGAATCGGCGTCACCGCCGATGGATACGACAACGGGGAGCTCGATGACGCATGCCGCGCACGCAGGACGGTCGCCGGAGATGGTGATTGTCGTGGCGGTCGACTCCTGTGCCGTGACGGAGGCGCTATGGAGGAGTGAGACCACAAGGGGGAGCAGGACGCTTCCCGCTCCCCCTCGGATGCCCCCGAACAGCCACCTGCTCACTTGCTTGCGATGATGGAAATCGCACGCTCGCAGACCTCGCGGGCGCGCCGGTGCGGAGCACAGAGGATCGGGCGAACGGCCGGGAATTCAGCCGGGCCGACGATTGGGAGGCGTCGAAGGAAGGGAGCGAGACCGACCGGGCGGAACCCCTGCAGCGAGGCCACATCCGAGCCATTCGTCGATCCCTGGGGCGATCCCTCAAGAGCGAAGGCGACCTGTTCGTCCACCGAGACCTTGGTGTGGGAGTCGTAACAACTGTCCTGACCCCAGTTCACATGCTGGCCATCCGGTTTCGTCACCAGCAGGCCCACCGTGGCGGCATCGGTGTGCGACATCGGCGTCGTGAAGATGTTCCAACAGGTCCAAGACGGATCTTCTTGAGCCACCGCTGACGCCGGGACGACGAGGAGCACGAGTGCGAGAGTCATCACGCGAGGAATCATACAACCTCCTGGGAATGTATGACCGACCCCGGGGATATCCGAAAAGTACCCCCCGCGGATGCGCACAAGGTGTAGGCTCTGTTTACATCCCCTACGCCACCGCCACCTCTTCCATCACCACCGGCTCCACCGGCCGGTCCATGTGACCCGTGGGCACCTTCCCGATGGCGCGCACCACGTCCATGCCGTCGATGACCTTCCCGAAGATGGCATGCTTCCCGTCGAGCCAGGGTGTGGCGTCCAGCGTGATGAAGAACTGCGATCCGCCGGTGTCGGGTCCGGCGTTGGCCATGGAGAGGATCCCTTCTCCCGAGTGCGCGAGACCGGGCGCGAACTCGTCGGGGATGGTGTAGCCGGGGCCGCCGGTGCCGGTGCCGCGCGGGCAGCCACCCTGGATCATGAACCCGTCGATCACCCGGTGGAAGGTGAGGCCGTCGTAGAAGCCCTCACCCACCAGTTTGAGGAAGTTGCCGGCGGTGATGGGCGCCTCGGCCTGGAAGATCTCGACGGTGAAGGCGCCGTGGTTGGTGCGGAAGGTCACGGTGGGATTGGCCATGCGGCTCTCCCTTGGAAGGTCCCGGTCCGGACAGCGTGGAGTCTCCACGCTAACCCCGCGGAGGTCGGCCCGGTAGGCTCGCCGGAGCACCGGGACCCCTCAGGCGGCCCGGTGGTGTATCAGACGGAAGATGACAGCGCAGGCGTACCATCCCACACGCTACTGGCACCGCCTCGACGACGGCCGCATGCAGTGCGACGTCTGCCCCCGCGCGTGCAAGCTGCGTGACGGGCAGCGGGGGTTCTGTTTCGTGCGCGCCGCCCGGGACGGCGAAGTGGTCCTCACCACGTACGGGCGCTCCAGCGGGTTCTGCGTGGACCCCATCGAAAAGAAACCGCTGAACCACTTTCTGCCGGGCACTCCCGTGCTCTCCTTCGGCACGGCGGGGTGCAACCTGGCGTGTCGCTTCTGCCAGAACTGGGACATCAGCAAGTCCCGCGAGATGGACACGCTCATGGAC
>WGEM01000341.1 GCA_015492755.1 Gemmatimonadota bacterium
ATCTTCTCCATCCACCGCAAGATCACCGGCGGGGAGCGGGGCACGCTGGACGACTGTCTCCAGCCGGGCCACCGACAGGTGGCGGCGGGATACGTGCTCTACGGCTCCTCCACCATGCTGGTCTACACCTCGGGCGCCGGAGTACACGGCTTCACGCTGGATCCCTCGCTAGGCGAGTTCATCCTCAGCCACCCCGACATCCGCTTCCCGGAGCCGCCGGCGAAGGTCTACTCGGTGAACGAGGCCAACTTCGACCGCTGGAGCCCGGGGCAGCAGCGGCTCATCTCGCACCTGAAGTCGGACCTGGGCTTCGGATTGCGCTACATCGGATCCCTGGTGGCGGACTTCCACCGCACCCTCCTGAAGGGCGGGATCTTCATGTACCCGGCGGACACCCGGAACCCCCGGGGAAAGCTCCGGCTCCTCTACGAGGCGGCGCCCATCGCGCTCCTGGCGGAGCAGGCGGGGGGGCGGGCCAGCGACGGCGCCCGCCGCATTCTCGAGCTGGTGCCCGAAGATCCCCACCAGCGCACGCCGCTGTACGTGGGATCGGCCGAGTTCGTCGAGATGGCAGAAGGGTTTCTGGCGGAATCGTCAGAAATCTGAGGGTGCTCGGGACTCTGACGCCCCTCAGGAATCTGGCTATTATGTAAGTCGTTGGGCTGTAATGACTTTCGTTCCGCGCCGGAATGGCATCGAACTTGCTCAACAGCCGTTCGGTTCCATATGCCCATTCGGGGCAATCATCCATTCCTCAACAGGAATCAGGTGACATGAAGCGCTTCAAGTACTTGACCCTCGCTGCGCTGGTGGCGTTCGCCGCGTGTGACGAAGGGGAGGAGACGGTTACGCCTCCCCCGGTCACCGGGACGATCTCCGGCGTGGTGACCATCGAGGGCGTGGGCGCCTCTGGCATCACCGTGACGCTTTCGTCGGGCGCGACCGCCACGACGGACGCTTCCGGCGCCTACTCGTTCAGTGGTGTCGAAGCGGGTGCGTACACGGTGACGATCAGCGGCTTCCCGTCCGACGTCAGCTTTACGGCCACGGTGAAGGCCGTGACCATCTCCACGGCCGGGCAGGTGGCGACCGCGAACTTCGACGGTTCGTACATCCGCACCTCGGCCATCCTCGGTTCGGTGAGCGGCGGTGGCACCGGTCTCGCGGGCGTCACGGTGACGCTCAGCGGCACCTCGTCGGCCTCCACCACCACCGATGCCAACGGGACATACTCGTTCAGCGGACTGCGGGCCGGAACCTACACCGTGTCCATCTCCGGGTTCGACGCGAGCCAGTACACCTTCCCGGCCACGTCGCAGAACGTGACGCTGGGCGTCGGCCAGTCCCAGGTGGTGAGCTTCAGCGGTTCGCTGGTGATGACCGCGAAGATCTCCGGCTCGCTTTTCATCGACGAGTTCTCGAAGGACGACATCCTCAACAGCGGTCTCGAGGAGAACCTCAAGGTCGCCGGCGTGGCCATCACGCTGGAGGGCGGCTCGGTGAACGACACCATGACGGTGCTCACCGACGCCAACGGTGACTACATGTTCGAGAACCTCGCCGCGGGTACCTACCGCCTGACGATCAACACCGCCGGTGTGCCCGGAATGGTGACGTTCGGCGGCACGAACCCGCAGCTGGTGACGGTCTCCACCGGAGCCACGGCGACGGTGAACTGGCCCTTCGACATCACCACCCAGACCATCAAGGTCTACGGGTACCTGGGCATCGACGGGACCAACCCCGGCGTGACGCCGCTGCAGGGCTGGACCATCAACCTGTACGATACGCAGGCCAACGCCGCGGCAGGCGGTGCGACCGGCCGTCTCGGCCAGGTGGCGACGGATGCCAGCGGTGAGTCGGTCTTCCGCTTCTCGCGGTCCAACGACGTGAGCCCGAATTCGTCCGTCACGGACAACGTGGTCTTCGCCCAGGTGGCGGGGCCGCCGGCGGGCGCGTACTCGATGAGCGGTGAGACGATCATCGAGATCAAGTACAACCCCTCGGACTCCATTGGCATGGCACCGGACACCTTCGACGCGCTGTACAACCAGCTCGTGGTGAAGGTGCACGCCGCGGAGATCGACAACGACACGCTGGCGAACTGGAACGCCGTCCTGCGCGTGAACAAGGACAGCACCTTCGCCACGACGGTCACCGACGCCACCGACGCCAACGGTGACGCGTTCTGGACGCTCACGCCGACGGCGTTCCCGGATACCATCTGGGTGCGTCTCTCCACGACGCAGGCCAACGCCGGCGGTCACGGCTTCACCATGGCGCCCGTCGCGGACGAGGGTACCGCCATGGGCCGGTATCTGCGGTTCATCTGGGACGGCACCGTGGCGCCCAGCGACACCATCGAGCTGGGCACGGAGCAGGTGACCTACACCGACTCCGACCTGACCTTCCGGGTCCACCGGGAGCAGGACGACTCCACCAGCGTGCCGACGTATACGCTGGGTGACAACCTGGCGTCGGTGACGGCCATCAACGTGACGCTGAAGAAGGCGTCCGACGGCTCCACCGTGGCCGGTCCGACGGCTGCGGGTGCCGGTACGGGTCTGGTCACCTTCACCAACGTGCCGACGGGTGTGGCCTATCAGGTGGTGGCCCAGTCGACGGACGCGAACCTGAAGGTGCTCAACGACACGCTCATCGCGCTGACGCCGGACGGGTCGGATCAGACCTACACCGACGCCACGCTGGCGGGCGGCGCAGGAAACTCCTCGTTCGCCATCAAGAGCACGAACAACACCATCAGCGGGAACGTGCTCGCCGATGACGGTACGGCGGCGGCGAACGTGATCGTCACCCTGACCGCCACGGCGGACAACATCCAGGGTTCGGCGACGATGGTGGACACCACGAGTGCTGCGGGCGCCTACTCGTTCACCAACGTGATCGAGGGACCGTACACCATCTCGGTGGCGGACATCGCCGGCACGTGGGAGTTCTTCGACACGCTCACGACGACGTCGGCGCCGAACAACTCCGGTTCGGCCAACAACGACGACGCCCGCACGGCCACGCGTGACCTGCAGGGCTACGGCGTGACGCAGACGGCGAACTTCCAGCCGGACGCCATGAACACCAAGATCGAGGGTGTGGTGGTCAACGATCGGGACAGCGACTTCAACACGCTGGATCCGGACGAGGCACTCTCGGGCGTGGTGATCAACCTCTACGACGACGCGGACGGCGACGGTGCCATCGACACCGGTGAGTCCATCGTCGCGGTGGACACCACCGACGCCAACGGCGCGTACAGCTTCTCCGGTCTCCGGGAAGGCAAGTACATCGTCGAGGCGGTGAGCCCGGCCAACGCCACGGTCCTCCGTGCGCTGAGTGCCACGGGCGCGGTGACGAACTGGATCGGTGTGACCACCGAGGCGGGCACGGGCAACTGCGCCCTCGCGAACTGCACCAACCAGGACAACACCAACAACGTGGGGAACACGAGCCCGCCGGCGCAGAACGACGAGTTCCCGCGCTGGAACTACCTCACCGGTGCGGCCGCCGCGGATGGCGGTAACCTCGGTGGCGGTGCGGGCCCGAACGCGACGAACGGCGCGCTCACCACGACGCCGACGCACTTCGTCCACCTGTTCAACACCGGCACCGTGACGGGTAAGGTGACGGCGGGTGGTTCGGCTGTCGCGGGTGTCCGCGTGACCATCACGCGGTGCCAGACGGCAGCCACCGCTCCGTCGCCGCCGGCGGCCGGAGCGTGCACGGCGAAGCACGGCACGCCGTCGCCGCACATCATCAACCAGGACACCGACTCGAACGGTAACTACACCTTCACGGGTCTCCTCGAGGGTGTGTACCAGATCGACGTCGCTCCGGCGACGGCGGGGTACACCAACATCGTGACGCCGGCGGGTGGCACCTATCTGGCCACGCTGCAGGGCAACAACGATGTGGAGACGGTGCCCGACTTCGTGATCAGCTGACGCTGAACATGAAGTAGCTCAGAGCTTCTGAGCACGGACGCCCCCGTCGGACTTCGGTCCGGCGGGGGCGCTTCCGTTTCGGGGGGCTCGGTCGCGCCGCCCCGTGCGTGCCCTCCGGCGGACGCTCGGCCTCTGGGGTGAGGGATCCTCCGGGGCCTCGCTCGGCGCCGCCGTGCGCGAAGGACATCCGCCGTCCGCACCGGCCGCTGGAAGCCTCCCCACATGCGGCGGCGTGCGGATCGGGATGCGGCGGGATCGACGCCGAGTGGAGGAGCGTGCCGGTCGCCGGGAGGGAGCCGGACGCGAGGCGTCGCTCAGGTGGCGCCGGAAGGCGCGGGATCCCTGGAGCCCCACCGGCCCCGCGGCCGGATCCGCGCGCCGCCTGACGAATGCCCCTGGGCGCGCCGCCGCGGGCCGTAGCGTCTCAGCCCGTCAGCGCCTCCACCTGCGCGTCGAAGTTGGCCAGCAGCGCGTCACGCACCGCGGCGGGCGCGTAGGCGCTCTCGAAGCCCATCCGCGCCACGCGCACCAGCTCATCGGAGGTGAAGCCCAGATCGTCGCGCGCGTGTTCGTACTCATCCACCAGCGTGACGCCCGACATGAGCCGGTTGTCGGTGCAGATGCACACGACGAGCCCCTGGTCGTAAAAGTACCGGAGGGGGTGTTTGTCGTGGGAGGGCACGACGCGGGTCTGGACATTGGAGGTCTGGCAGATCTCCAGCGCGATGCCGGCGGCGCGCACCATCGCCAGGAGTTCGGGATCCTCCACGAGGCGGGTCCCGTGCCC
>WGEM01000342.1 GCA_015492755.1 Gemmatimonadota bacterium
GCCCGAGCGGGGAGCGCCGCCCAGCCCCCCGGGCTCCGCCGCAGCCTGGACGCTGGCGGGGTGGACGCGGTGGTGGTGGCCGGGGGGCTGGGCGGCGCTCCCCGCTCGGGCACGGTGCGCGAGATCCTCTCCTGCGCCCCGGACGTGCCGGTGGTGGTGCTTCTCGAGGCGTTCGAGCCCGCGGAGGCAGCCGCGTGCTTCGAGGCCGGCGCCGATGACGTCCTCTCGGAGTCCACCGTGGTCCGCCTTCCGCACGCCCTCCGCGCCGCCATCGCCGCCGCCAGGGCGCGTGAGCGGGAACGCGCCGTACGCCGGCGGATCCTCGCGCTCTCCTCCATCGTGGAGCGCGCCCTCCACGAGATCTACGTGGTGGATCCCGGGTCGTGCCGCATCCGGTACGTGAACCGCACCGCCTTGGAGGAGCAGGGGCGGAGACGCATGGATCTGGTGGGGAGGGGCCTCCACGACGTGCTGGTGGGCGGGGAGCGGGAGGCCCTCCTGCGACGTTTCGAGCTCCTGTCCGAGGGTGCGACGAACCTCGTGACCTGGCGTGACGAGATCCGGCGCGCGGACGGATCCAGCTATCCGGTGGAGATTCACGCGCATCGGGCGCAGTATCTCGACGCGCCCGGTGTGGTGGTTCTGGCCACCAACGTGGAGCGGATCCGGAGCCTCGAGGACGAGCGGAGCCTTCTCGAAGAGACCCTCCTGGCCTTCGGCGAGGCCACGGCGACGGCGCTGGTGGTGGTGGACGAGGAGGGTGCCATCCGGTATGCCAACCCTGCCGCCGGCGAGCTGTTCGGCACGTCCCGTGACGCGCTCCTGGGTGCGCGGTTCACGGTACTCCTGGACGAGGCGGAGCGGTCGTCCTACGAGCAGGCCCTCGCCGCTGCGGTGGCCAAGGGGCGGACACCACGGAGGACCCTCCGCCTGACGGCGCGGCGGGCCGACGGGACCGCATTCCCCGCGAACGTCCAGCTGGCGGGCTGGCGGTCCGGTGGGCGCCTCTATTACGGCGCGATCGTGTGGGACGCGACGGCGGACGTGGAGGCCGAAGCTCGCCTCCGCGCCTCACGCGACTTCTACCTGGCCATCCTGGAGAACCTTCCGGTGACCACGTACGAAGCGGAGGCGGCCGACGGCGCTCCGCTCCGGTGGATTGCTCCCCAGGTCGGTGCGCTGGTCGAGATTCCTCCGGAGGATGTGCGCGGAGCGCCCGATGTGCTCCGGCGGCTCATCCATCCCGACGACCTTCCGGCATGGCTCCGCGCGGTGCAGCACGGCCTGGAATCCGGCTCCTGGGACGTGGAGTACCGGGTCGTGCGTCCCGGCGGCGGGGAGGTGTGGGTCCGCGACTGCGCGGTCCGGGGGCCCGGCGTGGGCCCGGAAGCTCCCGAGGTCTTTCGCGGGGTCCTCCTCGACGTGACGGAGAGCCGCCGCACGGAGCGGGAGCGGCAGCTCCTGAGCGCCGCCGTCGAGCAGTCCACCAACCTAGTTATGGTCACGGACGTGCGCGGGAGCATCGAGTATGTGAACCCGGCGTTCGAGCGCATCACCGGGTGGACGCGGGCGGAGGTCATGGGGCGGAACCCGAAGCTCCTGAAGAGCGGCCGGCACCCGCCCGCGTTCTATCGCGATCTCTGGCAGACCCTTGCCTCCGGTTTTGCCTGGTCCGGGGAGTTCGTGAACCGCCGCAAGGACGGTGCCCTCTACCAGCAACGCACCACGATCTTTCCTGTGCTGGGAGCCGACGGTGGAACCCGGAACTACGTGGCGGTGGCGGAGGACGTCACCCGCCAGCACGAGCTGGAGGAGCAGCTCCGGCAGGCTCAGAAGATGGAGGCTGTGGGCCAGCTCACCAGCGGGATCGCCCATGACTTCAACAACATCCTGGCGGCGGTCCTCACCAACGCACAGCTCGTGGAACACGCCCTGGGTGCCGACCATGAAGCCACCGACGAACTCCAGGAGATCCTACGGGCCGCCCGGCGCGGCGCCGATCTGGTGCGCCGTCTGCTTGCGTTCTCCAGGGACGAGCCGCTGGCGCTGCGCACCGTCGAGGTGAGCGCACTGCTGGACGAGACGCTCACGTTGGTGCGCGCTGCACTTCCGGAGTCCATCGAGCTGGAGGTGTCCGTGCCCGGAGAGGCCCATTACATGGACGCAGACCCCAGTGCCTTCGCGCAGGTGCTTCTGAACCTGGCCACCAACGCCAGGGACGCCATGCCCGACGGTGGGCGCCTCACGTTGACGGTGAAGACGACCACGGAGGGATTCAGGCCGATCCGCGGTGGGGGCGTGGCGGGGCCGCATCTCGTCCTTTCGGTGGCGGACACCGGGCACGGGATGTCGCCGGAGGTGATGGAGCGTATCTTCGAGCCGTTCTACACCACGAAGGAGCCGGGCCGGGGGACGGGGCTGGGCCTGGCGATGGTGTACTCCCTGGTAGAGAAACACGGAGGGACCATCGAGGTGGCGTCCGCCCCGGGCGAGGGCAGCACGTTCACGCTGCGATTCCCGCTCTGCGAGCCTCCCCGGGTGGCGGAGGCGGTGAGCGAAGGGAGGGAGTGGGAGCGCTCCGCTGCCACCGGGCTGAGGGTCCTCCTGGTGGAGGATGAGGACGCGCTCCGACGGGCGGCGTCGAAGGTGCTGGCGCGGGCGGGCTACGAGGTACGGGATGCGGCGGACGGCGCTCAGGCGTTGCGGGTACTGACGGAGGTCGGGGGTGCCATCGACCTCATCGTCACGGACCTCGTCATGCCGGAGCTGGATGGTGCCGACCTCTGCAGGCAGGCCCGGGCGGCAGGATTCGAGGGCCCGGTGGTGGTCATGAGCGGATACGAGTCCCTGGGTGACGCGGGGCTGGAGTCGGACCCCCGGGTGCGGTTCCTGCGCAAGCCCTGGGATGCGGGTGAACTCGTGGCGGCTGTACAGGAGGCTCTGGGCGAGGAACGCGGCGAAGGAGGGTCCGGGGCATGAGCGCCGGCCGCACACCGCGTCCGTTGGGGCTGGAGAGCCGGTACGCCGCCCACGTGCTCGTCGTGGACGACGAGGAGAGCAGTCGCACGGCGCTCGCCAGGGCGATGGAGCGGTTCGGCCACCGCGTGGAGGTGGCCGCCGACGGGATCGAGGCGGTGGCGAAGCTCCGCCTGCACCCGGAGCTCATCGTGCTGGATGCCGACATGCCGGGGATGGACGGCTACGACGTGGCTCGCGCGGTCCGTCGCGACGAGGAGGCGTTCGACGTGCCCATCGTCATGGTGACGGGTCTCGACGGAGTGGAGGACCGCATCCGCGCGTACGAGGCGGGCGTGAACGACTTCATCCAGAAGCCCTTCGACGTCCTGGAGCTGCACCTGCGCACGGAGGCGCAGCTCCGCCTCAAACGGGCTTTCGACCGGCTTGCGCGCGAGCGGGCGATGCTGGAGGAAGCCGTGGAGGCGCGCGTCCGGGATCTCCGCCACACGCTGGAGGAGCTGGGAGAGGCCCACCGGAAGATCTACCGTGCGCACCTGGAGACGGTGCGCGCGCTGGTCATCGCCGCCGAGTTCAAGGACGGGGAAACCGCGGCGCACGTGGACCGCATCGGCTACTACGCCGAGATCGTGGGCCGTGCGCTGGGCCTCGCGCCACGGGAGGCGGAACTCCTGCGGCACGCCAGCCCCATGCACGACATCGGCAAGATCGGGATTCCGGACCGGGTACTCCTGAAGCCGGGACCGCTCACGCCCGAGGAGCGAGGCATCATCGAGCGACACCCTGAGATCGGCGCGCGGATCCTGGAAGAATCCCAGGCCGAGGTGCTCCGGCTGGGGCGGGTGATCGCGCTGCAGCACCACGAACTGTGGGACGGTTCCGGGTACCCGCAAGGCCTGAGGGAGGACGAAATCGCTCTGGAAGCCCGCGTGTGCGCGGTGGTGGACGTCTTCGACGCGCTCACCTCGGACCGTCGGTACCGCGCGGCGCTGGCCTACGACGAAGTCTACCGCATGATGAAGGGACTGCGGGGGATCCACTTCGATCCCGAGGTACTGGACGCCTTCTTCGACGTGCGGGACGAGATCGAGTCCGTCCGCCGCGACGTTCGCGCCGGCCCCGTGCCGGAGCACCTGGCGATGGTGGGAGGAGATGGTGGCGGGCACGGGGCGTGAACGGGGGCAC
>WGEM01000343.1 GCA_015492755.1 Gemmatimonadota bacterium
GGCGGGGTCTGCCCGGTGGTGGGCACTCCTGAGCGTCGTGCTCCTGGCGGGGTGCGCCATGTCCGTCCCCAACCCCTTCGAGCGGAGCGGTGGCCCACCGCAGGAGATCCGCCTTCGGGTGGAGAACCAGGGCTTCAACGACGTCCGCCTCTTCGTGGTCACGGTCCGGGGGCCTCAGTTCATCGGGCAGGTACGGGGGCACACCACGCGCACGTTGACCATCCCGTGGACGCGGCTGGAGGAGCTGAGCATCCGGATGGAGTTCCTCGCCGAGGACAGCTACGTGACCAACCGCGTGAACGCCGCACCGGGGGACCTTCTGGAGCTCATCATCCCGAGACGCGCAGCCAACGCTACCCTCCGGCGCCGCTGAGGCGGGCGGGGACTCCTACGCCCCGTACGGCACCCAGATGTTCTTGATCTGGGTGGCCTCGCGGAGGAACTCCTCCCCTCGACCCTGGACGGGGTCGTACCAGTCGCGGGCGTGTCCGTAGCTCACCCAGGTGCGCTTCATATTCCCCACCGACGCCGCCTCCACCAGCCGTGCGCCGTCCCGGGGCCCGAAGTGCCACATGCCGTCCACGTCGTCGTGCGCCGCCAGCGTAGGGAGCGTCTCGGCGTGGAGGCCGGTGACGATGTTCACCACGCCGCCGGGTACGTCGGAGGTGTCCAGGACCTGATAGAAGTCGGTGGCCACCAGCGGTGCCCGCTCGGAGGGGAGGACCACCACGGTGTTGCCCGCGGCCACCAGGGGGGCCACGGTGGAGACCAGACCCAGAAGGGGCGGAAGCGCCGGCGCCGCCAGCCCCATCACCCCGATAGGCTCCTTCATGGCCAGCGTCACGTTGCGGAAGGGGGTGTGGTGCACCTGCCCGTCCCACTTGTCCGCCCACGCCGCGTAGTGGAAGAGACGCTCCACGCTGGCGTCGAATTCGCCCTCGGCGGCGTTCTCGTCGCCGACGAAGGCGGCGATGCGCTCCACGAATTCGGGGCGGCGGGCGGCGAGGTTCTCCGCCAGGTAGTAGAGGATCTGCGCCCGGTTGTGGGCGGTGCGCCCCGCCCACGCGGCCTGCGCCTTGCGGGCCGCCTCCACGGCGTTGCGCACGTCCTTGCGGTTTCCCCGGCCCACTTCGCCCAGGAAGCGCCCGTCGTGGCCGAAGACCGGGAGGGAATAGTCGCCGTCGGGGCGCACCTGGTTGCCGCCGATGTAGAGCTTGGCCGTGCGGTCGATGGGCGGCGTGCCGGGCGCCGGCTCGGGGACCTCGCCCTGAAAGGGCGGCGCCGGCGGCTCCTCGGGGGCGGCGGACTCCCAAGCCGGCCGGAGGTACTCGTAAAGCCCTTCCTCGCCGCCCTCGCGGCCGTACCCGCTCTCCCGGTATCCGCCGAAGCCTGACGCCGCATCGAACAGGTTGGTGCAGTTCACCCAGACGGTGCCCGCCTTCACCTGCGGAGCCACGTCCAGCGCGAGATTCACGTTCTCCGACCAGATGGAGGCGGCGAGCCCGTAGCGGGTGTCATTGGCCAGCGCCACCGCCTCGGAGGGGGTGCGGAAGGTCATCATCACCACCACCGGCCCGAAGACCTCCACCTGCGCCAGCGTCCCGCTGGGTGCCACGTTGGTGCAGAGGGTGGGCGGATAGAACCATCCCTCCCGGGGCGCGCTCCACGAGGGCTGCCACACTTCGGCACCCTCGGCGCGCCCCTTCTCCACCAGCGAGCGGATGCGCTCCAGCTGCACGGGCGCCACGATGGCCCCCATGTCCACCGCCTTGTCCAGCGGATCTCCCATGCGGAGCGTCTCCATGCGGGCGCGCAGCCGGCGCTCCAGCGCCTCCGCCACACCTTCCTGCACCAGGATGCGCGACCCGGCGCAGCAGACCTGCCCCTGGTTGAACCAGATGGCGTCCACCACGCCTTCCACCACCGAGTCCAGGTCGGCGTCGTCGAAGACGATGAAGGGGGACTTCCCGCCCAGCTCCAGGGAGAGGCGCTTCCCCATGCCGGCGGTGGCCTCCCGGATGATCCGTCCCACCTCGGTGGAGCCGGTGAAAGCCACCTTGTCCACGTCGGGATGGGCCACCAGCGCGGCCCCCGTCTCGCCGTCACCGGTGACGATGTTCACCACGCCGGGGGGCAGCGCCACGGCTTCGCAGAGCTCGGCGAAGAGGAGGGCGGTGAGGGGTGTGAACTCCGCCGGCTTCAGCACCACCGTGTTCCCGGTGGCGAGCGCCGGCGCCACCTTCCACGCCAGCATCAGGAGCGGGAAGTTCCATGGGATGACCTGACCCACCACGCCCACGGGCTCCATGCCGGGAAAGCGGTCCGGAAGGAGCTGTGCCCAGCCGGCGTGGTGGTAGAAGTGACGCGCCACCAGTGGGATATCCAGGTCCCGGGACTCGCGGATGGGCTTCCCGTTGTCCATGCTCTCCAGCACGGCGAAGAGGCGCGCGTTCTTCTGGATCCGGCGGGCGATGGCGTAGAGGTAGCGTGCCCGTGCGTGGGAACCCAGTGCCCACCACCCGGGCTGCGCGGCGCGGGCCACCTTCACCGCCCGGTCCACGTCGTCCGCGCTCCCCTGCGTCACGGTGGCCAGCCGATGGCCGGTGGCGGGGTTCACCACCTCGAAGGTGCGCTCGGGGTCGGGGTCGGTCCACGCCCCCCCGATGAAGTGGCCGAAGGCGCGTCCGCGTTCGTCCAGCCACGCTTCGGCGTTGGCGGGTGATTCCGGCGCGGGGCCGTACTCCAGCGTTTCGAAGACCTCTGCGACCTTGCTCATGCCAGGGGGTGCCGGTGGAAGGCCGAGTAACGGCCGGTGACGTGGTGTTCGATCTGCCGCTCGATGTCCGCCAGGAGCGACGACGCACCGAATCGGAATCGCTCCGGCGAAAGCCAGGCGGTTCCCAGCTCCTCCTTCATGAGGATCATCCACTGGAGCGCCTGCTTCGCCGTCCGGATGCCACCCGCCGGCTTGAAGCCCACCGCGTGGCCGGTTCGCTCGGCATACGCGCGGATGGCGCGGGCCATGGTCACGCCCACGGGGAGCGTGGCGTTCACCGCCTCCTTCCCGGTGGAGGTCTTGATGAAGTCTGCGCCCGCCATCATGCAGACGAGGCTTGCCTGATACACATTGCGCAGCATCGCCAGCTCGCCGGTGGCGAGGATCGCCTTCATGTGTGCGTCGCCGCAGGCTTCGCGGAAGGCGCGCACCTCCCGGTAGAGCGTCTCCCAGTCCCCCAGGAGCACGTGGCGCCGGGTGATGACGATGTCGATTTCCCGGGCACCGGCCTCGACTGAAGCCCGGATCTCCGCCAGGCGAGTCTCGAAGGGGCTGAGGCCGTGAGGGAATCCGGTGGAGACCGCCGCCACGGGGATGTCGGTGCCGCGGAGCCCCTCCAGCGCCGCGGGGATCATCTGGTGGTAGATGCACACCGCCGCCACCCGCACATCGTCCAGGGGAACGCCCAGGGCATCCAGCAGGTCTTCGCGCACGGGCCGACGGGCCTTTCCGCAGAGCCGGCGTACCCGCCCCTCCGTGTCGTCTCCCGCCAGCGTGGTGAGGTCCATGAGCGTGACGGCGCGCAGGAGCCAGGCGGCCTGCCACTCCTTCTTTACGCTGCGGCGGGTGCCCAGCGTGGCGGCTCGCCGCTCCACCGCGCTGCGGTTCACCCGCGCCGCCCGCACCCAGTCCAGCTCCAGCGGCGTGCCGGGATTACGGTGCGCTGCGTCGGTGGGAAGGGGCGCCGGAGCCGGTGCCCGCGACGCGTACGTGGGGCCGCGGCCCCGTGTGGTCTGGTCGGTTTTCGGAGTCATGCACCCAACATAGCGAGGCGGCGGGGACACCGGAACGTCACGCGGCCTTCGAGGATTGGGGCGGGGGAGACGAGGAGGAAGCAGATGGGATCGAAGCAACGCACATGGCTGTGGTGGACCGGCGTGGTGGGGCTGTTCGCGGTGCCGGCGGCGCACCCGCTCCTCATCCCGTACCTCGGCGTGCCCTCCCACCTCCTCTGGTGGGTGCACGTCCTTCCCGTGGCGCTGCTGGCGTTCCGCGCCGGGCGCGTCGCGGGGGTCGCGGCGTGGGTCCTGAGCGCTGCCCTGGTTGCGGCGGGCGAGCGCACGTTCGGTGCCGGATACGGGATTCCCGCCGACGCCGACACCGTCGCGGCGCTCACCACCGCGCTGGCGGCGACGAACCTCCTGGTGCTCCTCTTCGCGCTGTATGCCCGCCGCGTTTCCGCACGATATCGGCTCCTTCTGGAGCACGTGGGGATCGGCGTCCTGCAGACGGATGCGGGGGGGGTGGTGGAGCACGCCAATCCCGCGGCGATGGAACTCCTGGGCGCCACGGACGCGGCGCAGGTCGTGGGTCGTCCGGTCCTGGACATCCTCCGGCCGCAGGGGGTGGACTCCATCGAGGCGCTGGAGGACTGCCGGGGTTGGAGCGGTGAGCTGGATATGCGAACCCCCGACGGGCCGCGGATGAAGCATGCCTTCCTGCTGGCGGTGCGCGATCCGGAGTCCGGTCGGATCCAACTTCTGGTGGCGGACCGTTCCACCGAGGTCATGCAGGAGCGGGAGCTGGAGCGTCAGGCGAAGCTCGCCTCGCTGGGCGAGGCGCTGGCGGGGGTGGCCCACGAGCTCAAGAACCCCCTCACCGCCATCGTGGCGCATGCCCAGCTGGGCCTCATGGACGCGCCGGGTGCGACGCCCTTGCGGGAGTCGTTCGAGGTCATCGCGCACGAAGCGGACCGCATGAAGACCATCGTCGGCGAGCTTCTGGGCTTCTCGCGCGCGGGTGGGAGCAGCGGCCGGGCGGATCTTCCGGA
>WGEM01000344.1 GCA_015492755.1 Gemmatimonadota bacterium
AGTCCCCGCATCGTGGGCGAGTCGGTGGGTCTACACCCCGTCTGGGTGGTGCTGGCTCTCGCGCTGGGCGGCTTCTTCTTCGGGTTCGTGGGGTTGCTCATCGCCGTGCCGGCGGCGGCGGTGGTGAAGCTGCTGGCGGCCCGCGGCCTCGAGCGGTATCTGACGTCGAGTTTCTACCGGGGTGAGGCGGCGGCGTAGCGGTGTACGCGGACCCGTTTGTGGAGTCCTCGAGGGCGGTTAGACTTGCTCGTTCGCGATCGCCTGCGGCAACTGCGGGCGGATGAAGCTGGACCGGCGCGAGGCCCATGAACGACGAGATCAGGGACATCACCATCATCGGCGGGGGCCCAACGGGGCTCTTCGCCGCCTTCTATGCGGGCATGCGCGGCATGACCTGCCGCATCATCGACTCTCTCCCCGAGCTGGGCGGGCAGCTCAGCGCCCTGTACCCCGAGAAGTACATCCACGATGTGGGTGGCTTCCCCAAGATCCTGGCGAAGGATCTGGTTCGAAACCTGGTGGAGCAGGGACTCCAGTTCGGCCCCGATGTGGTCCTGGAGGAGCAGGCGCAGACGCTGGAGCGGGATGACGACCACTTCGTCCTGGGATGCACGCACGGGTCGTACCGGACCCGGGCGCTGGTGATCGCGGGGGGGAAGGGCGCCTTCCAACCCATGACGCTCTCCTGCCCCGGCTACGCCGAGTTCACGCACCGGGGGATCGAGTTCGCGGTGCGGGATCCCGAGGCTCACCGGGGCAAGCGCATCGTGGTGGTGGGCGGCGGAGATTCGGCGCTGGACTTCGTCCTGATGCTGAAGGATGTGGCGGCTTCGCTGGTGCTGGTCCACCGCCGCGACGGATGGCGGGCGCACGAGGCGACGGTGGCCCGCGTCCTGGAGGCGGCCGAGGCCGGCGAAATCGAGGTGCGCACCTTCCACGAGGTGCGCGAGGTGCACGGGGTGGATGCCGTGGAGCGCGTGACGGTTTTCGACAACCGCACCGATGAAGACACCACGCTAGAGTGCGATCTCCTGCTCTCGTGCCTCGGTTTCAAGCCCGATCTGGGCCCCATCAAGAGCTGGGGTCTGGAGGTGGAGGGGAACCGCATCCGGGTCAACCAGCTCATGGAGACCAACATTCCCGGCGTGTACGCGGCGGGTGACGTGGTGACGTACGACGGGAAGCTGGACCTCATCGCCACCGGCTTTTCGGAGGCGGCCATCGCGGTGAACAATGCGGTACACTTCGTGGATCCGAACGCGCGGGTGAACCCGGGGCACTCCACCAACATGAAGATCTTCAAGGATGCCTGATGCACTGAGGGAACCGCCGAGGATTGGGTAGAACGACACATCCGCTGACACGGGAAGGACGCCATGAGCGAAGTTCGCGAAAGGGAAAAGGTGGTCATCGTCGGCTCCGGGCCGGCGGGCTGGACCGCCGCCATCTACGCCGCCCGGGCGCAGCTCGAGCCTTTTGTCTTCGAAGGGGCAGGCAGCCGCACCATGATCCCCGGCGGGCAGCTCATGTTCACCACGGAGGTGGAGAACTTTCCCGGATTCAAGAACGGGATCCAGGGCCAGGAACTTATGATGGAGATGCGGGAGCAGGCGCTCCGCTTCGGCACCCGCTCGGTGTGGGAGGACATCGTGGAGGTGGACTTCTCCACCTACCCGTTCCTCCTCCGGTCCTCCGGCGGGAAGGAAGTGCGTGCCGACACCGTCATCGTGGCGACGGGTGCCAACGCCAGGTGGCTGGGTGTGCCGGGTGAGGAGCGACTGGCACAGTCGGGAGGCGGCGTGAGCGCGTGTGCGGTGTGCGACGGCGCGCTCCCGGCGTTCCGGGACAAGGTCCTGGCGGTGGTGGGGGGAGGCGACTCCGCCATGGAAGACGCGCTCTACCTCACGAAGTTCGCCCGCGAGGTGCTCATCATTCACCGGCGGGACGAGTTCCGGGCATCGAAGATCATGGCGGAGCGGGCGCTGGCCCACCCCAAGATCCGGGTGCTCTGGAACAAGGTGGTGACGGAGGTCCTGGGGGATGAGTACATCACCGGGCTCCGCCTGAAGGACACCGTCACGGGTGAGGAGTCGGAGGTGGAGGTGGGCGGGCTCTTCGTGGCCATCGGCCACACGCCCAACACCGCGTTTCTGAATGGGCAGCTCGAGCTCAACGAGCAGGGCTACATCGTGACGCCGGTTCCGTGGCGAACCGTCACGTCGGTGCCCGGGGTGTTCGCCGCCGGCGACGTGATGGACGACTACTACCGCCAGGCCGTCACCGCCGCGGGCACCGGCTGCATGGCGGCGCTGGACGCCGAGCGCTGGTTGGCCCACGGGGGGCCCGAGGAGACATACGGTACCACCGGTGAGCCGGTGGTGGCGGAGGCGGGGACGGAGGCGTCGGAAGGATCGTAGCGCCGCATGCCTGAGGCGCCCCGGGTCAGCGTCATCATGGTGAGCGCGGGGCGCTCGCCCTACCTGACGGAGTCGCTGACGTCTCTCGCCGCGCAGTCGTTCGGGGCGTGGGAGCTCATCTTCTGGGACAACGGGTGCCTCGACGACCCGCGCTGGGCGGTGCAGGCGGTGGAGGGGCTGGCCCACCGGGTCCGGGTGCTGGGTGGTGGCGCGCCGATGTCCGTGGGCGCGGCGCGGGCTCGCGCCGCGGGTGAGGCCCGCGGGGCGTACCTGGCCTTCCTCGACGACGACGACCTCTGGAGCGCCGAGAAGCTGGAGCGCCAGGTGGCGCTGGCGGAACGAACGGGCGCGGGGCTCTGCTATGCCGATTGCTGGATCGTGGACAGGGAGGGGCGCCGCCTCGGTCGCTACGCCCGGCGCGTGCGCCCCCACCGCGGCCAGGTCTTCGAGCGACTGCTCCTGGAGAACTTCATTCCCACCGTCACCGCGCTCCTCCGCCGGGACGTGTATGAGCGCATCGGGCCCTTCCGGGACGACCTGCATGTGGCGGCGGAATACGCACTCTGGTTGCGGGTGGCGCGGAGCGGCGAGGTGGCGTACGACGCCGAGCCGCTGGCCTCCTACCGGGTGCGGGCCGGGAGCCTCACGTCGGCGCGCGACCGTGCGTACCGGGAGGTGGATGCGCTCTACGCGGCGCTGGGCGCGGCGGCGGCCGCCACCGGGGACACGGGCGTGGCGCGTCTCACGGCGCGGGCGCGGGCCCACCACCACTGGCGGTGGGCGCTGAGGGGGCTGGCCGAAGCGGGGGGGCTGGGAGCTCGTCTCGCCGCGGTGCCGCAGGCCTGCCGCCGGGGGGCACGCGGCTTCCTCCTTGCCGGGGGTCCGGTGTCGGGCGCGACGGCGCTGGCCACCTTTGCCTCCGCCGTCGTCCGTGGCTTCCCGGAACGGTGGCGGATGGTGCAGGCCCGGCTCGGGATGACCTCCGCCAGCGGTTGGCGAGAGATGGATACGGCGCGATGATTCGCGTATGACTCCGTCGAAGCAGAGCCTCCCGTACCTGGCCTACGACTTTCCCTGAATGCGGGTGGTCGACCGCCACGGGTGGGCGGAAGGCATGACCATCGAGTCCTTCGGGCGGCACGTCGGCTTCCGCACCGATCGTCCCCGTACGCTCGAGCTCCTCCTGGACCGCTTCCCGCCCGGTTGGCGTCCCTCGGAGGAGCGGGCGGTGCGCCGCCTCTACTCTCTCCGGGTGGCTCCGGAGGGCCGGAGGGCCCGCCGCCGCTACCACGTGCTGTACATGAACGCGCGGCGCATCGAGAAGTCGTCCGACCTGGACTATATCCTGGGGCGATTGGAGGCGGATCTGCAGCTCTACATCGCCGAGCGGGCGGTGCGCCGCGTCTTCGTCCACGCCGGTGTGGTGGCCTTCGGGGACCGGGCGGTGATCCTGCCCGGCTCCACCATGACGGGAAAGACCACGCTGGTGGAGGCGCTGCTTCGGGCCGGCGGTACGTACTACTCCGACGAGTACGCCGTCTTCAGCGAGGCGGGCCGCGTGTATCCCTTCGCCAAGCCGCTGTCCGTGCGCACGAGGGGGGTCTACGAAGCGCCGGAGCCGCGGATGCCGCAGACGCACGGCTGGCCCGTGGGCGAGAAGCCCGTCCGGCCGGGACTGGTGGTCCTCACCCGCTATGCCGAGGGGGTGCGTTTCCGCCCTCGCCGGGTGAGCCCGGGGCGGGCGGTGCTGGCGATGCTGGAGCACACCGTGCCGGCGCGGCGGCGCCCGCGGGCCTCGCTGACCACGCTCCAGCGCGTGGTGGCGCGGGTTCCGGTGTGGCAGGGGCGGCGCGGAGACGCCGACGAGGCGGTGGAAACGGTCCTCAGGATCCTGGGGTAGGAATTCCAGCGGGCACATCGCCATTGCACGGGGCGTCGCCGCAGGCCGATACTGGAAGACGGGGGCACCAAGGCCGGCAGCCCCCGCGAGGGAGGAGTAGACCATGGACCTCATCGATCAGACCCCTGCCTCCCGCTCCCGTGGCGTTTTCGTGGAGGAGCTGGAGGGCGAGACGCTCATCTACGACCGGGACACCCACGAGGCACACTGCCTGAACCCCACGGCGGCGTGGGTCTGGAGGCGCCTCGACGGACGCGCCTCCGTGGCCGAGCTCGCGGCGGAGCTGGCAGGGGCCGCGGACGGGCCGGTGCGGAGTGAGGAAGACGCGGTCCAGATGGTCTGGCTGGCGCTGGAGGAGCTCCGGGATGCCGGGCTCCTGGAGGGCGAGGTGCGCGTTCCGCCGTCGGAGGGGTCCGTGTCTCGCAGGGAGGCGCTTCGCAGGCTGGGGCGCGCCGCCGGGCTGGCGCTGCTCCTGCCGGCGGTGGCGTCCGTGCGGGCGCCGGTGGCGGCGCAGGCGGCATCGTGCATCACGAAGGCGCAGTGCAAGGCCATCAATCCCAGGAACCCGGCCGACTGCACCGGCCTCCCCATCTGCAACAGGCGCAGGAGATGCTGCACGGCGGAGGTGGAGATCGACGATGGGGTGGTGGAGATCGAGTGCGAAGTGGAGAAGTGCTGACCCTCCCGCCGGGACCAGCGGGCGAACGCGGAAGGCACGGTACCGATATGAGGACACCCGCAGAGGTTCCCGGCGATGTCTCGGAAGGGAGGCCGTAGATCATGGACCCCATGAACCAGACGCCGGTCCCGCGCACCCGCGGCTTCCTGGTGGAGGAGCTGGAGGGCGAGACGCTCATCTACGACCGGGACACCCACGAGGCACACTGCCTCAATCCCACGGCGGCGTGGGTCTGGAGTCGCCTCGACGGACGCGCCTCCGTGGCCGAGCTCGCGGCGGAGCTGGCAGGGGCCGCGGATGGGCCGGTGCGGAGTGAGGAAGACGCGGTCCAGATGGTCTGGCTGGCGCTGGAGGAGCTCCGGGATGCCGGGCTCCTGGAGGGCGAGGTGCGCGTTCCGCCGTCGGAGGGGTCCGTGTCTCGCAGGGAGGC
>WGEM01000345.1 GCA_015492755.1 Gemmatimonadota bacterium
ATCGTGGCGGGTGTGATCGTTGTGCTGGCGGTGGCGGCCTACCTCATCTTCGGCTGACGTTCCAGACCGCTACACCACATCGCCCACGAAGGTGAGTTTCAGCCCCTTCACCTCCACCACGTCTCCGTCCTTGAGGCTCGCCCTTCGCGTGGAGCGGCCGTTCACCTTCACGGACCCGAAGGCGCCCAGCCACCGCACGTCACACCCCTTGTCCGTGTTCATGATGAGCAGGTGGTGTGCAGGCCCCTTGGGCACGCGCACGTCGCACAGGTCGTCGGTGCCGAAGAGCGCGGCGGGAGCCTCCGAGAGGTAGTGCTGGCCCTTCCGTCCGCCCGACTCCCACACCAGGTGCGCCCGCCGTTTGCGCTCCGCGTCCTTGAGGAGCTCCTTCACCTCGTGCCCCTTGATGTGCATCGTCCCTTCCACCGCACCGGGGACGGGGGCGCTGGCGGCAGGAGTCTGGGGTGCAGGCTCGGCGGCCACGGCCTTGCCGAAGATGATGGAGAACTTGCCGAAGGCCACCTCGGTACCCACGTCCACGGGCTGCGGCTCGGTGATGCGCTCCCCGTTCATGTAGGTGCCGTTGGAGGAGCCCAGGTCCTCCACCACCCAGCCGTCGCCCTCCTGCCGGAACCGGGCATGGCGCCGGGACATGGACGGATTGTCGATGAGGATGTCGGCGTCCTCGCCCCGGCCCACGATGACCGTGGGCTTGTCGATGTCGAAGACCTGCAGGGTCTTGCGTCCCAGGAGCAAGCTGAACTTCGGCATTCCGACGCCTCCCCGTTGCAGTCGTGATTCGGCGGGCCGTGATGGTGGCGCGCGCTGCTATTATGCCGTCCGCCGCTTGCCCGTGTCCAGAAAATCGTGCGGCGAAGGGCCGCGGCGCGCGCGGGGCCTGTGACGCGGCCCCTAGTCTCCGCCGGCGAGCGCCGAACAACGTGGATGGTCGGGAACCAGCTCCAGGCAGCGGCCCAGCAGCTCCGAGGCACGGTCGGCCTGACCTTCCGCGCGTGCCGCGTCGGCGTCCCACGCCATCCGCTCCGCCACCTTGCGAAGGAGGGAGCGGGCTTCGGCGCTTTCCGGATCCAGCGCCAGGATCCTCCGGGCGTAAGTGAGGACGTCGTCCCCACTGCCGCCGTAATACCGGAAACGCTCCTGTGCGGCGCGGGCCAGCTCCAGGAGCCGCGCCACCTCCCACGATGCGTCGACGCTGAGTCCCGCGGCGCGCAGCCGGTCCACGGCGTCGGCCTTCTCCGTGTCGGCGAGCGGTACGGTGAAGGGCGCGGCGAACGGACCAACGCTCAGATTCCCCGCGATCCCCGACTCGGTGAGCCACGCCGCCTGGACGGCGGCGCCCTTCGCCGCCAGCTCGTCCAGCGTCATCGTCCGCCCCCAGGGACGAAGCCACGCCGTCGCCGCGCCCGCCACCACCAGCACGACGACGGCCGCCACCAGGCCCGGGCGGCGCCGCACGGTGGCGCCCACGCCTCCCGCCCGTGGTGTGGCCACGACGGTGAGGTCCTCCACCGCTCCGGCGTCCAGCGTGACGGTGGTCTCCACCGGCTCGAAGCGCTCGTCCACCACGCGCACCTTGTACGTGCCGGCGCTGAGCGCATTGGCCACGCACGGCGTGGGCCCTTCCGCCACCACCTGGCGCCCCGAACGGATCTCCACGCGCACGCCGGGCTCGTCGGTGAGGACGCGCAGCGACGCCACGTCCTCGCCCGCTGCGGCGCCCTCACGAACCCGGAGGAGCGCGTCACGGAGTTCCTCGGCGGACTGGAAGCGCTGGTCCGGGTCCCGGCGCAGCAACTTCATGACGATGTTCTGCATGGCGGGCGGGACGTCCACGCCCGTTTCGGAGAAGGGCCGCACTTCGCCCCGCTCCGCCAGCACCATGAGATCGTAGATCTGCGTGGTGGAGGTGTGCGCCGGATTGCCCAGCCAGGGATCCTGTCCGGTGAGGAGTTCGTAGAGGATGACGCCGAAGGCGAAGAGGTCGGTGCGGTTATCCACCGGCTCGGCCCTGAGCTGCTCCGGCGCCGCATAGCCCGGGGTGCCCAGCGTCCCGACGGTGGTGAGGCGGCTGTCAGCTTCCTTCTCGGCGATCTTGGCGATGCCGAAGTCCAGGACCTTGACGATGGAGTTGCCCTTGTTGTCCACCGTCATCATGAGGTTTTCCAGCTTCAGATCCCGGTGCACCACCGGCTCGGCGTGGGCGGCGATGAGCGCGTCACAGACCTGGAGCGCGATGTCGATGACCCGCTCCACCGGGAAGGGGCCTTCCTCGGCGAGTACCTCCGAGAGGGGTCGCCCCTCCACGTACTCCATCACCAGGTAGATGAGGCCCGCCTCGAAGTCGTCCTCGTAGGTGCTGAGCCCCACGATGTGCTTGGACTCCTTGCCCAGGCGCTTCATGATCTGCGCCTCGCGGAGGAAGCGCTTCTTCATGGCCTCGCCTTCGGCACCGGTGAGCTTGTCCACGCTGAGAATCTTCAGCGCCTCCATCCAGCCGCCGGCGATGTCTTCCACCTGGTAGACGGTACCGAAGGCGCCGGCGCCCAGC
>WGEM01000346.1 GCA_015492755.1 Gemmatimonadota bacterium
GCGGCGCTTCCCCGGGCCCGCCGCCAGCGTCGGCACCGAGATGTTGTTCTTGAAGATGTCGGGGGCCGCTCCCGTGGCGCCGCCTCGCCCGTCCAGGATGACGTAGTCGCACCCGGCTTCCAGCGCGAAATCCAGGTCGGCTTCGATGTGCTGTGCGCTCATCTTGAACCCGATGGGAATGCCGCCGGAAGCCTCCCGAACCTCGTCCGCCAGCCTCCGGAAGTCTTCCGGAGTCCGGAGGTCGGGGAAGGTGGGAGGGCTCACGGCGGGGGTATAGGGCTCCAGACCCCGCACTTCGGCGATCCTGGGCGTCACCTTCTCGGCGGGGAGGTGGCCGCCGGTGCCGGTCTTCGCGCCCTGGCCCGCCTTGAAGTGGAAGGCGGCGCAGGAGGCGGCTTTCTCCAGGCTCCAGCCGAAGCGGGCCGACGCCAGCTCGTACATGTACCGGCTGTTCGCCTCCCGCTCCTCGGGGAGCATCCCGCCTTCTCCGGAGCAGATGGCGGTGCCGGCCATTTCCGCGCCCATGGCCAGCGCCAGCTTGGCCTCCTGGGAGAGCGCACCGAAACTCATGTCGCTGACGAAAACGGGGATCTCCAGGCGGAGGGGGCGCGCGGCCTGCGGCCCGATGACCAGCTCGGTACCCACCGGGGTGTCCTCATCCAGGGGGCGGGTGGCGAGCTGCGCCGTCACGATCTGCAGGTCACGCCAGTGGGGGAGCTCGGTGAGCGGAACGCCCATGGCGGAGACCGGCCCGTGGTGCCCCACACGCTCCAACCCCTCCCGCGCGAGGCGCTGGATGTAGGCGTTGTAGGGTTCCTCAGGGGTGCCGTGCACGTCCTGGTACGGCCCCAGATACTCGTCGCGCCTGTACGGCTGCGGGTGTGCCTCGGCGAAGGCCCGGACCTCGGCCTCGTCCACCAGCACCTGGTCGTCGTCGAGTTCGATCCAGGCGTGGAAGCGATGGAGGGCCTCGTCGTTGTTGTATTCGCTCACGCCGGTGTCGTAGCGGTAGTCCCACCCGTGGAGGCCGCAGATGAGGTTCGGGCCCTCCACGTACCCGTCGGCCAGGAGTGCACCGCGATGGTGACACCGGCCGTAGAGCACGGAGACGTCGTCGTCGTACCGGATGACCACGAGATCCACGTCCGCGACGACGGCGTGCGCCGGCGTCCGATCGGCGAGTTCGCTCCAGCGTGCCACCGGCACCGGGCGGCGGGGGTGTACGGGAAGGTCCATGGTGGCCTCCTGTGGTGGGGGTCGGTGCAGCGAATGGCAACCTAGCGCGATCCTCCTTTGGCCGCCTCCACGACGCACCGTTCAAACAGCTTGCGTCGGCCGGGGCCGCTCCACATCGTGACCGGACCGGCGGCGCCGGAGACGCGCCCGCCACCGGATACCGCGAAGGAGCGGGGCAGGGTATGGGTGAGATCCTCATCGGGCTGCTGGTGGGCACCGCGGTGAGCGGCGTGCTCCCGCTGGTGAATGCAGAGCTGCTCGTGGTGGGCGCCGCCGTGGCGGCTCCGGGCGTCAGCATCCCCGTGCTCACCGTGATCTCCACCGCCGGTCAGATGTTCACCAAGACCCTTCTCTTCGCGCTGGCGCGCTGGGCTCCCTCGCGGTTGCCGCGTCGGGCACGGCGCGCGTTGGAGCGCATGGGAGATCGCGTCCGGACACGAGACACGGCGGCAGGATCGATGGTCTTCACCAGCGCCGCCACCGGCATCCCGCCCTTCTACGGCGTGAGTCTGGCGTGCGGGGCGCTGGGGATGCGGATGCCGCTCTTCCTCTCCACCGGCACCGTCGGTCGCGCGCTGAGGTTCGGTCTGCTGGCATGGCTGGCCAGGCAGGTGGGGCGTGACGCTCTGAGTTTCGTGGCGGCGGTGGACTTCGCCCTGCCGGCTCTGGGGAGCTGACGCCGACGTGCGGATCGAGCTCCTCCTGGGCTCGACAGCCTTCTGGGATCGCCTCCGCCGGGACATGGTCGGTGCACAGCGCCAGGTGTGGCTGCAGACCTTCTCCTTCGAGGGAGACCGCGTGGGCCGGATGCTGGGCCGGGCGCTCCTGGCGAGCCCCGCCGTGGACCGCCGGCTCCTGGTGGACGGCTACAGCCTCCTGTACCACAGTGACCGCATCATCCCGGGGCCGGCGTGGCTGGACCCGGAGCTTCGTCGGGAGTTCTATCTCACCCGCCGCTGGATGCGGCGTCTGAGGGCGGCGGGGGTGCGGTTCCGCTTCGGAAACCCACCGGGTCCCCTGCCCACGGGCGTGGTGCGCCGCAACCACAAGAAGCTGGCGGTGGTGGACGAACGGGTGTCCTACCTGGGTGGGATCAACTTCTCGGAGCACAATTTCGCGTGGCACGACATGATGCTCCGTGTGGAATCCGAGGATCTGGCCCGCGTTCTCGCGAAGGACTTCACGGAAAGCTGGGTGGGGCGGGGGGTGGCGCGCGACGTGACCGTGGGGCCGCTTCGTGTGGTCTCGCTGAACGGTCGAGCCAACGCCCGTGGCCTGTTGCCCGTGCTGCAGGCCATCGGCGGGGCCCGGCGCAGCATCGACGTGGTGAGCGCGTACCTCTCCCACCCGTTCACCCACGTGCTGGCCGAGGCGCGGCGGCGGGGCGTGAGGATCCGGATCCTCACACCGGGCGAGAACAACAAGCCCAATCTCGCGTGTCACGTGGAGGAACAGGCGAACCGGTTCGGGTTCGAGCTGTATCGGTTTGCCGGCGGCATGAGCCACATGAAGGCCATGCTGGTGGACGACGAACTCCTCATCGCGGGATCGAGCAACTTTGATTTCATGAGCTACCACATCCTGGAGGAACTCATCGTGATGACCCGGGATCGGGAGGTGGTGGCCACCTTCCGCACCCGGGTCTGGGAGCCGGACTTGGCGTCGGCCGAGCGTGCCCACGGGGAGCCCTGCTGGCGCACGAGGCTCGGGCACGCACAGGTCATGGCCGGCTGCGCGCTGGCGTCGCTGCTGGCGGTGCGCTGAGCGCCCGGCGATGAGGGACGTGACGGGAGCGACGGCGAGGACCGCGGGGCGCGTGGGTTGCGTCCTCTTCCTGGTTCTGGCCGGCGCGGGTCGCGCCCACGCACAGATCCGTCTGGAGCTGCCCGAGCCGCTGATTCCCGTGCGGGAACCGCCGGCGTGGGTGGTGCCCGGCGTGCCCGACACGGTCTGGCTCCTTGTGGAGGCGGGCGCGGCGGCCCGCGCGGCAGGGGATGACGAGAGGGAGAAGGCGCTGCTGAAGGAGGCGGAGGCCCACGCCCGCGCCGCGCTGGGCGGCTTCGAGGACGACGTGGGCCGGCGCTTCGCGCTGGCGGTGGTGCTGGGGCTTCGCGCCGACCGGGAGGGTGGGCGCACCAAGGTGCGCGCCGCCGACGCGCTGCACCGGGAGCTGGAGGCGATCCTGGCGCTGGATCCCGAACACGCACGCGCCCGCCACCTGCTGGGTCGGCTCCACGCGGGGGTCATGCGCATGAACCGGATCACGCGGTGGATCGCCACCAACCTCCTGGGTGGAGACGCCCTCAAGGCGGCCACCTGGGACGAGGCGGAACACAACCTTCGCTTCGCCGAGGAGCGGGCGCCGGAGGTTGCGGAGCACCACCTGCAACTGGCCAACCTCTTCCGCGATACCCGCCGCCCCGAGGAAGCGCTCCGCGAGGTGGCGCACGTGCTGGCCATCCCGGTGCGCACCCCGCTGGAGGAGGCCACGCGGGCGGAGGCGCTGCAGCTTCAGGCGCGCCTCTCCGGCGTCGGAGGTCCGGCGGCTGAAACTTCCCGCGGCCAGGGCGCGAAGGGTTGAGGAGGTCGCCGGCCATCATCCGGCGGCTAGGAGCCTGTCCGAGTAAAGGAGTGGGCCGCGCACGTGGTGCGTTCGCGTGTTCAGTCAAGGAGCGCCGACGAGGCGTAGCAGCGCTACGGCGAGGAGGAGCGACGATGGATCAACCGCGAACCCACCA
>WGEM01000347.1 GCA_015492755.1 Gemmatimonadota bacterium
CTCCAGGAGCGTGGCGCTCCGCTCCACGTCGGGGCGGGCTCTGGCGAACTTCACCAGGTCGCACGCCTCCAGGACGCGCCGGAGCTCCTCCCTGAGATCTCCGGGCGCTCCCGCCCGCGCCAGCCCGTCGAGGATTTCCCGTGTGGTCATCTCCAGCGCGTCCACACCCAGCCCGTCCTCCACGAACCTCCGCACGATTTCGGAGAGACGCACATGGAACTCCTTCACCTCGCCCCGCTCCAGGAGCCCTGATCGTTCCAGCCCCGCCAGCGCCTCCAGCGCCACCTCGTGGGGCGGCCGCGGCGGCTCCGCCGGTGCCGGTGCGGGAGCCTCCCCACGCCGCCGCACGCGACGCACCAGCCAGAGCACCGCGGCCAGCACCGCCGCCGCCGCCAGGAGCCAGGTCAACACGGTGCCCGGCGAGAGCGGCACGGAGAGCGGGTCTTTGATGTCCCGGAGTTCCGCCTCGGGCCCCTCCGGCGAGACGCGCGCCACCTCCACCGTGAACGCATCGGTGGCGAGGGTGTCCACCACGGTGCCGTCGGCCCCCACCACGGGCAACGCAAAGGACGGCAGCTCCACCTGGCCCAGCTCGAAGACCGTGAGCGTGGCGCGAAGCATGGAATGCCACCTGCCGCCGTCGCTCTCCTCGGGCCCCCGCCGCTCCATCTCCAGTACCTCGAAGGGTGCCACCGGGAGCGAGTCGGGCCAGGCCACCCGTGTCCCGGGCGGGTGCTCCACGCGCACGGTGAGGTGGAGCCGGTCGCCCACCGTGACGCGGGTGGTGTCCAGCGATGTCTCCACCCGCACCTGCGCCGCCGCCGGCGGCGGCGCCGCGGCCAGCGCACCCGCCAGCACCAGCGCCGTCCACGCGAGCTTCACCCGGGATGACGTCACCGGAACCTCCGCGCCCGCGCCCGGAAGAAGCGCATGAGCGACTCCACGTACGGCACGCCCGGCTGAACGTCGATGACATCCACACGGCTCCGCCGGAAGAGCGTGTCCAGCGCCACCCGGCGCTCCTCGGCCAGCCGCGTGAAGGCCTCGCGGAAGCGCACGTCCCGGGTGTTCACCACGGTGCGCTCGCCCGTCTCGGGGTCCTCCACCTCCAGCAGCCCCACCGGCGGAAGCTCGCGCTCGCGGGCGTCCTCGAGACGCACGGCGATGAGGTCGTGGCGGCGCGCCGTCACCGCCAGCGCATTCTGAAATCCTTCGTCCCTGAAGTCGGAGACCAGAAACGCGACGGCGCGCCGTTTCTGGACGTGCGCCAGGTACTCCAGCGCGCCGGCGATGTCGGTGCCGCGACCGTCCGGGGTGCGCACCAGGAGTTCACGGATGAGGCGCAACACGTGCCGCCTCCCCTTTCGGGGCGGCACGAACTTCTCCACGCCGTCGGAGAAGATGATGAGCCCCACCTTGTCGTTGTTCTGGATGGCGCTGAATGCCAGGAGCGCGCAGAGCTCCGCCGCCACCTCCGCTTTGAAGCCGCCCCGTGTTCCGAACCCCTCCGACGCGCTCAGGTCCACGAGGAAGATCACCGTGAGCTCCCGCTCTTCCTCGAAGATCTTCACGTGGGGGGTGCCGGTGCGGGCGGTGACGTTCCAGTCGATGCTCCGGATGTCGTCCCCGTACTGATAGGGGCGCACCTCGGCGAAACTCATCCCCCGCCCCTTGAAGACGGAGTGATACTCCCCGGAAAACACCTCGTTGACGAGGCCCCGTGTGGAGATCTCGATGCGCCGGACCTGCCGGAGAATCTCGCGCGGAATCATCCCCCGCCCTACGGGACCTCCACCCGCTCCAGGATGCGGCGCACCACGTCGTCCTGGGTCACCTCCTCCGCCTCGGCCTCGTAGGTGAGCAGCACCCGGTGGCGGAGCACGTCCAGCCCCATGGCACGGACGTCGTCGGGGGTGACGTAGCCGCGCCGGTGCAGGAAGGCGTGGGCCCGTGCGGTGCGCGCCAGCGCGATGGTGGCCCGCGGCGAGGCCCCGAAGGCGATGAGCTCCTCGAGGTCGTCCAGACCGTAGGCGCCGGGATCGCGGGTGGCCAGCACCAGGTCCACGATGTAGCGCTCCACCTGCGGATCCATGTAGATGAGCTCCGCCGCCCGGCGTGCGCTCAGGATCTCCTCGGGCCGCACCACCGGCTCCACCCGCGGCGTCTCGCCCCCGGACATCCGCCGCATGATCTCCAGCTCCTCCTCCCCCGTGGGATAGGTGACGGAGAGCTTGAGCATGAAGCGGTCCACCTGCGCCTCGGGGAGGGGGTACGTGCCCTCCTGTTCGATGGGGTTCTGCGTGGCCAGCACCAGGAAGGGATCCTCCAGCGGGTAGCTCTCTTCCCCGATGGTCACCTGGTGCTCCTGCATGGCCTCCAGGAGCGCCGACTGCACCTTCGCCGGCGAGCGGTTGATCTCGTCCGCCAGGATGATGTTGGCGAAGATGGGCCCCTTCTTGGTCTTGAAGTCCTGGTCTTTCGGGTCGTAGATGAGCGTCCCGATGACGTCCGCCGGCAGGAGATCCGGCGTGAACTGGATGCGGTGGAAGGACGTGTCGATGGCCCGGGCGAGCGTGCGCACCGTCAGCGTCTTGGCCAGTCCCGGCACGCCCTCCATCAGGACGTGCCCGTCGGCCAGGAGCGCCACCAGCAGCCGCTCCACCATGGCGCTCTGCCCCACGATGACGCGACGCATCTCGCTGAGGAGGCGATCCACGAAGGCGCTCTCCTCGTCGATCTTCCGCTGAATGGCCTCGATGTCGAGGCTCGTGGTCTCGGTCATATCCACCGTCCGGTTGGAGTTCGGGCGTATGGTAACGGATGCGGAGGGGGGCGGAAGGGTTGGCCGCGGGCTGATACCTTTTGCCACGCCCGTCCGCGCCCCCGCGCACGGGCGTCCACGCCCACTCCACGCTCCATGATCTCCGTCTCGAACCTCAGCAAGGAATACGGCGACCGAACGCTCTTCAAGGGCGTCTCGTTCCAGCTCCTGCCCGGGCACCGCTACGGGCTGGTGGGCGCCAACGGGAGCGGCAAGACCACGCTGCTGGGGATCCTGGCCGGTGAGGTGGAGGCCACCGGGGGCACCGTCTCCGTCTCGCGGGAGGTGCGCCTGGGGGTGCTGCGCCAGGATCAGTTCCTGCACGAGGAGGAGGAGGTACTCCGCGTCGCGCTCATGGGGAACCGGGAGCTCTTCGAGGCGATGGCGGAGCGCGAGCGACTCCTGGCGGACGCGGACGGAGGCGGGCAGGACTTCGACGCCGAGCGATTCGGACGACTGGAGGAGATCTTCCAGCACCACGACGGCTACACCGCCGAGGCCCGGGCGGCGGAGATCCTGGAGGGCCTGGGACTCCCCGCCGAGGTGCACCGGCGACCGCTCCGCGAACTCTCCGGCGGCTTCCGGCTGCGGGTGCTTCTGGCGCAGGTCCTGGCGTCCGCCCCCGACGCGCTCCTTCTGGACGAGCCCACCAACCACCTGGACATCCTGTCCATCCGCTGGTTGGAGAAGTTCCTGCGGGACTTCGCAGGGCCGGTGGTGGTCATCTCCCATGACCATCGCTTCCTGGACCACGTCGCCACCGAC
>WGEM01000348.1 GCA_015492755.1 Gemmatimonadota bacterium
GATGCTCCCGCCCATGGCCATCTTCTTCCCCCTCTTCACCCTCCTGGAAGACTTCGGCTACCTGCCGCGCGTGGCCTTCAACCTGGACGCGCTCTTCCGGCGTGTGGGGGCGCACGGCAAGCAGGCGCTCACCATGTGCATGGGCTTCGGCTGCAACGCGGCGGGGGTGGTGGCCACCCGGGTCATCGACTCTCCGCGCGAGCGTCTCCTCGCCATCATCACCAACAACTTCAGCCTCTGTAACGGACGCTGGCCGACGCAGATCCTCCTGGCCAGCATCTTCATCGGCGCGCTGGCGCCGCCGCACCTGGGGGGGGTGGTAAGCGCCGCGGCGGTGGTGGCGGTGGCGCTCCTGGGTGTGGCCGCGATGTTCTTCGCCTCCTGGCTCCTGTCGCGGACGGTGCTCAAGGGGGAGGCCACCACCTTCAGCCTGGAGCTCCCGCCGTACCGTCCGCCGCGCCTGCTGCAGACGCTCTACACGTCGGTCATCGATCGCACCCTCATCGTGCTGCACCGGGCGGTGGTTTTCGCCATGCCGGCGGGCGCCGTCATCTGGCTCATCTCCAACATCCACGCGGGCGGCTCGCCGCTGGCGGCCGTCCTGGTGGACTGGCTGGACCCGCTGGGGCTCCTCATCGGGCTGAACGGCGTCGTCCTCCTGGCCTACGTGGTGGCCATCCCCGCCAACGAGATCGTGATCCCCACCATCCTCATGCTCACCGTGCTGGTGACGCCCGAGCTGGCGGACTTCGGTGCCGGCGCCGGCGTGATGTTCGAAGCGGACAGCATCTCGGTGACGGGCCAGCTCCTGCGCGCGGGGGGGTGGACGCTCCTCACGGCGGTGAACCTCATGCTCTTCAGCCTCCTCCATAATCCGTGCTCCACCACCATCTACACGATCTACAAGGAGACGGGGAGCGCGCGGTGGACGGCGGTGGCCACGCTGCTGCCGCTGGCCATGGGGTTCACGGTATGCTTCCTGGTGGCTCAGCTCTGGCGGCTCGTGGCGTAGCGGACCGCCCCCCTTTTCTTCCGGCCCCGGCGGCGCGATACTATGGGGCGATTCGTTGAGAATCGTTCTCACCCTCATGCGGTCGGGATGGAACCGAAGGTGCAGATGAGCGACAGGAACGACGCGGCGCGGGACCTGGACGGCTGTCAGAGCCTCATGGAGGTGGCGCTGCGCACCGAAGTGGAGCTGATCCACATCGACCTCTCCCCCGAGGAGGCGGGTCCGCTCCTGGACCGGGGCATCGTGCCCGGGTGCCTCCTCTGCAGCCTGCGCCTCACGCCCTTCGGCGATCCCGTCGTCACCGCCGACGGCACCTGTTTCGCGCTCCGCAAGGAGACGGCCCGGTGCCTGCGCGTGCGGGCGGTGCAGCGGCCGGTCACCTGAACCCGCGCCCCTCCGGGCTTCAGGCGGTGTCGTGACGGAGCACTGCGGACACGAGACGGGCGCCGTCGGCGTTCTGGAGCGCACCGAGACGCTTCCGCTGGTGGCGGTCATCGGTCCGCCCAACTCCGGCAAGTCCACCCTCTTCAACCGACTCACCGGGCTCCGCCAGAAGGTGGCCAACTACCCGGGCGTCACGGTGGAGAAGCGCTTCGGCGTGGCGGAGGTGGCGCCGGGCAAACGCGTGAACCTGCTGGACCTGCCCGGTGTCCACGGCCTCTCGGCGCGCACGCTGGACGAGCGCGTCACGGTGGACGTGCTCCACGGCGACATGGAGGGCGTGCGTCCTCCGGACGCGCTCGTCGTCATCGTGGACTCCACGCGCCTGGAGCCCGACCTCATGCTCCTGGAGCCTCTCCTGGAGTTCGGGCTGCCCACCTGCCTCGTGCTCAACATGACGGACGAACTGGAGGCGCGGGGCGGCCGGGTGGACGCCGGGGTGCTGGCGGCGGAGCTGGGGATTCCGGTCATTCCCACCGACGCCCGCCGGGGCGTGGGGGTGGACGCGTTGAAGGAGTTTCTGGCCGGCGTGAAGGTACGCACGCACGAGCTGGGCCACCCGCTCCTGGGGAGCGGGCACGCGCCGGGTCGCCGCCTTCCCACCGTGGATGAGCTCATTCGCAGGCGCGGTGACGTGCGCCGTCTCCTGGCGGACGCGGGCTACGTGCCGCCGGGCCCCTCGCGCCTCACGCAACGCCTGGACCAGGTCTTCCTGCACCCGGTGTGGGGGGGCGTCATCCTCATCCTCCTCTCGGTGGTGGTCTTCCAGGCCATCTTCACCTGGGCAGTGCCCTTCATGGAC
>WGEM01000349.1 GCA_015492755.1 Gemmatimonadota bacterium
CAGCCCTGGAGCTGGGACGGCGCGGGAGCGGCGCTGGCGGGGGTGGCACCGGCGACCGGGATGGCCATCACCGCACTGGTTCGCGGCGTGCTGGGATACGAACCCGACGCGCCCTCCGGACGGGCGGTGCTGGCGCCGTGGTTCCCCCTGGATTGCCCGGAGTTCGAAGTCGCGGAACTCCCGCTGGGTGGTGGGAGCGTGACGGTCCGCTACCGTCGCTCAGCAGGCGCCCACGTCGTGGAGCTGGTTCCCGCCCGGGGCGCGGTTCCACCCACGCTGGTCTTCCAGCCTCTCTTCCCGGGCGCGGTGGGCGAGGTGCGGATCGACGGCCGTCCCGCGGCGCTGGACAGGATCGAGACCGGCGCCGCGCAGGGCTTTCGCGTGCAGCTCCCGCTGGACGGCGTGCGGGTGGTGGAGGCGGAGGCGACTCAGTCCGGGTCGGCCAGGTAACCGTGCTCGCGAAGCAGCTCTTTGAGCCGATCCTGCCGCTCCGGGAGCGGCGTCTTCGCGATGATTCGTGCAAATTCCACCCGGTGGGCCTCCGAAACGCGGTCCAGAACCGCGATGGGCGCGCCGTAGCGAAGGAGGATGCGCTTGGCGTCGACGGCTACAGAATCAGTCACACTCCCCCCATCGTGCGTACGGTATTCATGAACCCGAAGGTCGCAAACGATAACAAGATCCGGGAACGGCATTCAATGCACGGGCACCGATGAGCATCCCACGCACCCTCACGCGCCTCGCGCTGGCCAGCCTCCTGCCCGTGGTGGTGGCGGTGGTGGCGGCCTCCCTGCTGGTGGAGCGCGCGCAGCAGCGCCAGACCCGCGCGTCGGTGGAGCGCGCCGCACGCGTCACGCTGGCTGCGCTGGGGCACGAGCTGGGCGCGGCGGTCTCCTCGCTGGTGGCGGACGCCGAGCCGCTACCCGACGCCGACACCACGGTAGCCGCGGTACGCGCGGCGCTGGGCGGAGATACGGTGCGCGCCCTCGATCCCACCGCCTCGGGTGTGGACGTGATGGTATTGGCGCCTGACACCGCCGGGGGGGTACGCTTCAACGCGAGCCGGATGGAGCCGGGAGGCCCCACGCTGGTGGGCAGGATCTGGGGAGCATCCGTGGCGCTCTACGCCAACGGTCGCCTCTGGGCGGGCACCGATCCCCCTCCCGGCCCGGCGGCGCTGGGGGAATCGGCGCTGAGGGCCGCAACCCGAAACGCCTCGGGCGTCTGGACCGAGGAGGGATTCGTTCTGGCCCTCGACCCGCGCGAAGGCGCACGCCCGGCGGTGGTGGCCCTGGCCTCGAGTCCCGAACTCCGGACGCGGGCGGTGAGCGCCCCGGTCTACCTGGCGCTGGCCGCGCTCATGGCGTTGACGCTGGTGGTGGCCTGGCTCCTCTTCCTCCGCGCGGAGCCCGCCCGTCTTCGACGGGTGATCCCTCCACTGGCGCTCCTTCCCGCGCTGGTGAGCGCCGCGCTCCTGGCCCACTTCGCCGACTCCATCCGGAGCCGGGAGGAGGCCCTGCTCTCCCGCGACCTCTCGCGTGCGCTGGCGGTGGCGGAGGAGATGGACCTCCTCACGTCCACCCAGCACCTTCACGCCCTCACGGGCTTCGAGGCGGTGTGGATGGAGCGGGGCGAGCCGGTGGCGTCGTCGGATGACGACCTGGCGGCGGCGGCGCGCACCCTGCGGGCACCGCCCCCCAACTTCACCTCCTCCGGCACGGCGCGCACGCCGAAGGGCGCCTGGCGCTGGGTGGCCCGCCGCACAGGCCCTGGCAGCTTCGTGGTGGTGGGCGCGACCCTTCCGGAACGCGAACAGCGGCGCCTCCTCCTGAGCCTGGCGGCTCTGGCGGTGCTGATGATCGCGGCCTCGACGTGGGGGACGGTGATGGTGGTGCGCTCCCTCCCGGCAACCCGCTGAGGGCGCGGGCAGGTCGCCTCAGGAGCGGTCGATGACGATGGTGTGGGTGTTGCCCACCGAGAAGATGATGGCTCCGCCCAGGAACTCCGCGATGGCGTTACTCAGATCGTCCTCGTCCGCCGTCACCGACACGCCGATGAGCGTTCGCGTGGTGGGATCGCCCGGAAGCCCGCTGGGAAGCGACCAGTTCTCGTAGTCGAGCTGATACCCGTTGCCCTGGAAGTCGAAGCCCTCCGGGAGATAGGGCACCAGTTCGGCGGGAACCGTCCCCAGCGGCGCCTCGGCGGGCCACGAGTGATTCTCCGCGTTGTAGGTGAGGGCCGCCACGCGTACCACCTCCATGTCGCCCGCCACCTCAGTAGCGCGGGCGCGGTAGATCATGGTACGGAGGTTCGGGATGGCGAGGCCCGCCAGGATCCCCACGATGGACGCCACCACCAGGAGCTCCACCAGCGTGAACCCGCCCCGTCGTGCGTCCCGGGCGGTGAGCCGGAGCCCCACTGCTTGAGCGTGTCTCCTGGTCATCCGCTCGCCCTCACTCTCACGGCAAGGTCCGTGGTCACCTGTTCTTCGGCGGGACGGTCCGAACGATACTCCACGATCTGATCTCCAATCCTCAACCGAAGGACGAAGTCACGCGGGCCGAGGGGTATGTACTCGGCGCCGGGAACGGGTGAGCCCGCCTCCTCCAGTGCTTCCGGAAGCCTTCCGTTCTGCTGCAGGTACGTCTGGATGCGCTGGGCCTGCAGGAAGAGCGCGATGCGCGCCCCCTCCACCCGCTCTTCCACCGGCGGCGGCTCGAGCGGGTTCAGCACCACCCAGCTCGGCGGCGCGATGAGCAGATAGACGGCGAACACCCCCAGGTTCACGCCCAGCGGCAGCATCCACTTCGGCTGCTTCTTGGGGGGCTCGGGCTTGTGCTGCGCCTCTTCCCGCTCCCGGGCATGCTGGAGCACCGCCGCCAGGGCGTCCGCAGCTTCCTGGCCGGGTGCATCCTTGGCGCGATATGGCCGGGGATGTTCGTCCGAAGTCATGCCCTGGTGGGTGTGGACCGGGTCAGGGGATCATGTACCAATATGGATAACCGGAATCATACAGTATACATTCGCGGCGATCGCGGCACACGCCCCCGGATGGCCGCCATCTTTCCAAGCTAGCCCTGCGAGCCTCCTCCCCACAACGCACGCGCCCGGTGCCCTCCCTCCCTCGACGCCCCCCCGGGGTGGGGGTAGCTTCCTGC